>NSLH01000001.1 GCA_002763895.1 [Chlorobium] sp. 445 | reverse complement strand
TCTGCACCTGCAGCAACTGCAGCAAAGGATGCTAGCGCCCCAGCACCCAAGCCAGATGAGGAACCTGAAGATGCGGATGCGTCTACAGAGGAAAAAGGTGGGCTCTTCAGCGCTGCGGATTCTAGCAAAGCAAGTTTCTCCGATGCAGCAATGCACAAAGAACGCAAAAAAATACGCATTAAAGTTTAACAGATTTTTAACTCACAGAAAGGAATACAGTCTCTATGCGAATCTTAGTCTATCTTGGCAAAGGCGGCGTTGGCAAAACGACAGTCTCTTCTGCCACAGCCGTTGATATTGCACGACGCGGCAAACGCACACTTATCATCAGTACTGACATTGCACACAGTCTTGCCGATGCACTCGATGTCGAACTTGGCAGCACGCCTGTTCAAGTCGAGCCGAATCTTTACGCGATGGAAATCAACATTCTGGCTGAAATTCGAAATCATTGGTCAGAATTTAGTGGCTACTTTTCAACGATGCTCGCCCATGATGGGGTCTCGGAAATTGTCGCTGATGAACTTGCCATTCTGCCCGGCATGGAGGAAATGATTAGCCTCAAACACCTTTGGGAAGCAGCCAAGTCAGGCAAATACGATGTCATCATCATCGATGCGGCGCCAACGGGCGAGACCATGCGCTTGCTGGCAATGCCAGATTCTTACCGGTGGTACACCGATAAAATTGCCTCATGGCACATGAAGACCATCAGTTTTGCTTATCCGCTCATTCAGAAATTGCTGCCGAAGAAAAATATCTTCAAGCTCATGCCTGAAGTTGCTGACCATATGCGCGAGCTGTACACGATACTGACCAATCCTGAGATTGCCTCGTATCGCATCGTGCTGAACCCTGAAAACATGGTCATCAAAGAAGCATTGAGAGCGCAGACGTATCTCAATCTCTTTGGCTATACGCTTGACGCTGCAATTGTCAACAAGGTCTTGCCATCCAATACGCATGATCCTTACATGCAAGCGCTTATTGCACAGCAAAAGAAGTATGTTACAAAAATTGAAAATTGCTTCTATCCCATTCCGATTTTTTATGTGCCCTACTACGACACAGAAGTCATTGGCTGCACACGACTGAGCCAGATGGCAAAAGATATTTTCGGCGAGCACTCACCAGAGAGTGTCTTCTATACCGATCGCCGCACCCATCAAGTCGAAAAGGACAATGGCAAGTATCACTTGAAACTTTACTTGCCGAATGTGGAAATCAATCATGTGCAGATGAATGTCAAAGGCGATGAATTGCTCATCGAGGTCAACAACTTCCGCAAGAATATCGTGCTGCCTAATGTTTTGGTAGGACGCCGAACTGAAGGCGCAACGTATTCAAACGGTAATCTTGATGTCGTGTTTAAGTAAGTGATGAGAACGGATGGACGAAGTGGTCGATTTTTGCTATAACTTACGATTTTTTCGTGCCTTACAAATTCAGAAAATCAGTTCTTTGGAAAGCGATTTTGTTTTCTAAGCCGCGCGCCAAGCACTACGTTTGATGTAGTTAATGAACGAAACGCGGTTTCTAAGAATTTAACGGAAAGCGCAAGATGTCAGCTGAACGAAAAATACAGAGTATAGCAAGGAAGATGCTGCGGCTGTTAGAAGTGCACATCTTTTTTGCAATGTCAGTTCTGGCTGGCAATGCGGTTGTCAAACACCTCTCTGTCAGCATATCTAAATCGCAAGACAAGCGGCAGAGAGTTGCTATTGAACGCTCGCTTCCCTTGCTCTATTCCGTTCATACTCTAGAAGCCTTTGCCATTGAAAAAGGATCTTTTTCAGGTGCGAAACAGACCTCATCGCAAGACTGGCTGTTTCTACTCCCTCACAGTTGTCGTGTATGGCTCTCTCAAGAAGTTTGTCTGACTTCGTTTGGAGAGCCGCCTCGTCTTGCCTTTAATTTACTTCAAGCACTCATCCCTCTTCGTATTTGAGCCCTACCTCGTTGTCAGTGCCTTTGCCCGTATTGCAAGCTCTCGCCTAGATTTTTCGGCGTTGCTCTGTATCTGCAGGCATAGTGCACTTGCTACAACTTTATCTGTATCGACAAAGTGTTAATGACTGGCGTTAGTGAATGCGTGTTTCGTCTCAAAATGAACGGTTTGTCAAACGATGCCATGCGTTCAGCCTGTCCGATTTCTTGTTCTTTCCTTTGCAGACACAGAATTCATAAACATACAATATTAGAAAGGACTTTCAACTATGAACTCGAAGTACTTCTCACATCGCGGGCGGTTTATTCAACATCTCGCCCTCGCCGTGCTCGCCGTTGTTGCGCTTCACCTTGCTGGGTGCAGCAGTAATAATGGTCCTGCAGCGTCAGAAGAAAATGTCATCACAGGGACAATTACTTTTACTTACAACGGTGCACCGCTTACCGATGCCTCAAAGTGGCCGCAAAGCTCAAATACAGACGATCCTTTCCCAGGGCAGATAAAAATCGCCTTTGTGCCACTTGATCCTACTACAAAAGCTCCACGTTCAGGACCAGTGGCAGCTATCCCTGGACTTGGCGATGTTGCGGGTATTCCTTTTAGCGCCTTGCGTAATGGCGTCTATGAGTTTAGCTCAAGCAATGCACGCGATGCGAACAACAACCTAATCGGCAGCTTGCCCAAAGACATTTATGGCGTTTTTGTCACATATGTCAATCCCTTCTTTACAGGACAAGCCTCACAGCAATTTCTCAACACGGGGATTGTTGCCGATTTGCGCAACACCTCCAGTATCAGAGTCACGGATGTGGTAGAGATGCGCGTTGCCGAGACGCTGATGCAATCAGGGCGCAGTGGCATGGCCACACTCTCTGGTACGGTTACAGCGACAGGCAACATCAGCAACTGGCCACCAGCACCAGTAGGACCGCCAACGGCTTGGGCAAATGGCACCGAGTTTATTGCCCTCTTTGGGTTGCGTGACGGGGCTCAAGGTCCGGGCATTTTCCACATTTTGCCCAAACCTGCCGCAGGCAACAGCGTAACCTATGCGCTCAACATTCCGATGGGGACCTATCGTAACGTTGTAGTTGCTCGCTATCGTGTCAATTCAGCAGTTCCCGGTGGTTTCCAAGTTGTAGCTACACTGGCTGAATTTCGTCATCCACAACATGGTCGTAACGAAATGACGATGGACGCTGGCAATCGCCAAGCGGTTTGGAATGTCAGCATCTCACTTTGATTAAACACACGGGTAGGGAGTGACATAACTCCCTACCTTTTATTGCAACCCAAACATTCTGTAAATCATGACCACAGTTATTGCACTTGCGCGCTCGCTGACGCTGATTAGCGCCTTGCTCTTGATGGTCGGGACCGTTGCGCGCGCTCAAGATGGCGGGACCTTGAAAGGACAAGTTCGAGACGCAGAAACGAAAGAAGCCTTGATTGGCGCAAGTATTTCACTGCATCAAACCAAACTGGGTAGCATCGCTAACGCTAAAGGTTTTTTTGAAATTCAAAATATCCCCGAAGGAATTTATGAAGTCCGCATTTCTGCGGTTGGCTACAAAACACGCTTCAAGCAAGTGCACATCTATCAGAATAAAGTTGAAACGCTGGATATTATGCTGCAACCCTCAAGCGTGATGGGCGATGAAGTTGTTGTCTCTGCCTCGCGCTATGAGCAAAATAAATTGGACCTGCCGATCACAATTAGTGTGATTCCGACCAAGCAAATTGAACTCTTGCCTACACCATCCTTAGACCGCGCCTTGGAAGCCGTGCCCGGCGTCGATGTCATTCGCTCAGGTGGTATAGGCTCTTCGAACTTGCAAATTCGTGGCTCTAATGGCTTTACTGGCGGCGGACTCAGCACGCGCGTCCTAATGCTCTACGATGGCTTTCCAATGAACTCTGCTGATGCAAACTCTGTTGTTTGGCAAGCTGTTAATGTGTCAAATCTGGAACGCTTGGAAGTCGTTAAAGGCGCTACATCAGCGATGTATGGCTCAGCGGCCATGGGCGGCGTTATCAATGCTATTAGCCTTTTGCCGAAAGAATTTACTGTACGTGCCAAATTTATGAATGGCATCTACGACAATCCGCCACCCAGCGTCAATCCTTTCCCTGGAATCAATCGCCCTTACTTTTACAATGGCAATATCATGATTGGCGATCGGCTCGGTGAGTTTTCTTACAGCGCGATTTACTCACGAATCAATGATCCGGGCTACCGCGATGCTGGTCAGTTCGCTTCCGACAATATCAACATTTCAGCACGCTATCAACTGAGCCCCTCTCAATCTTTGCAACTCTCTTCGGTGCTGAACTGGGCGCAAGGTGGTGTGGCTTACGGCTGGGCCAATATCAACGATGCCCTTGGCGTACCCCCCGGACCGGTGTTCGTCAATGGTCAGCCCCGTATTGTTAATGGACAAGAGGTGATTGGACGATATTTCTTAAGTGATGATCAAACACGCCGTGAATCACAACTCATTGGTCTGACTCATCAAGCCCTTCTAGGCTCGTCGGCAAATTGGGAGACCAAAGTGCACCTCAATCGCTCGTACTTCAGAGTCATTTATTATCCAACTGAAGATATTGCCTTCGATCAGTTCGATCGACAAGGTAATTTCATTGGCAATTTCCAGCGCTATTCCTTCGGTAAAGTCATTCGCCGACCCTATGATCCGAATGATCCAAGCACTTTCAACGACTCTGAAGCTCGTCGTTATGGGCTCTTCAGCCGATTGCTCTGGATGCGTGACGATCACAAACTCAGTGCTGGCATTGAAGGTGCCTTCAACGACGTACGCTCTTCGCTGTACACGAATTCATCAGATTTCAATATCGGTGCCTTCTTCCAAGATGAAGTGCAAATCGGCGAACGCTTCAAGGTTACAGCTGGACTGCGCTTTGATTACCATCGCCTGATACCTAGCTCCGTTACCTACATCGACCAAATTCGCTTTGTGCAGCAAGGCATTGAAGTAGAGCAAACCGAACCCATTCAAACTCAGAACCTTTGGCAAATTAGCCCCAGACTTGCTGTAAATTATCAATTTGATGATGCTACATCGCTTCGCGCATCGGTCGGTCGCAGTTTCCGCGCACCAACCATCGGCGAGCGCTTTATCACGCAAGCTGGCTTTTTCCTCGGCAATCCTAATCCTGCACTCGATGCTGAGCGACTGACCAGCTTCGAGATCGGTGGCTTTAAGTCGTTCTCAAAATTTCTCACGATTGATATTGCTGCGTACTTCAATCATTACGATAACTTGATTGAATCCATCAATATCAATCCCAATGCCAGCGCGCTAGATATTTCATCGAGCGTCTTCCAGTTCATCAACACTGCCAATGCAAACATCTTTGGCGTAGAAATCTCACTGACGTCGCAGCCAGTTGAGCCACTGACCATTCAGCTCAATTATGCTTGGATGCGTGCCACAGGCTCTACACCTGACAACATTCTGGGCGGCAATCGCAATCCACCAGAATACCAGAACTGGCTACCCTATCGTCCAGAGCATAATCTTACTTTCCGTACAGAACTGGCTTTCAAAGGCTGGTTACCTGAGATTTTTGCAGGCGGGAGTGTAGCACTGAACGGTCGCTATGTGAGCCGCATCAATGCCGTGCGCATTGTGGCAAATTCACAAGGCATCAATTACCCAGGCAATTTTCTTGTACTTGATGCCACAACACGCTGGCAAATCTTTGAGCGCTTCACGCTCACTGGCATGATTCTGAACATCGCCAATACGCAGTATGAAGAACTCGAGACCTATCGTGCTCCTGGTCGCAGTTTCCATGTGGGCATTGAATTTGGTTTGAACTAAATGCACTACGGCAATGCCTGCTTTTGCATGGTCTGGGCGGTTGCGCAATAGCCGAATCATCGTGCAACTTGCCATCTTGAAAGTCAGTGTCGGCTGGATGTATGCACTGCTCAGCAGCAACTTTAATCGCATCACGATTTATGAGCTTGGCATTGCCGCTGTGCTTATCACAACCATGTTGGGTGTCTATCACTTGGCGTCACCATTCAAGGTCTGGTTCGGCAAACTCTCTGACGAGCGACCGCTGTGGGGACGCCATCGCACCCCCTATCTCCTTTTGGGCTCCATGCTCTCGGCAATCATCTTTCCAGCATTGCCTCTGCTGGCATTTGAGATGAGTAGCGGTATGGTGTGGGCTTTCGTCTTGGGCTACGTGTTACTGTTGCTCTACGGCATCGGGCTGGATATGGCAGGCTCGGCACACTATGCACTCGCTGCTGAAGTTTTGCCCTACAACCTGCGCGGCATTGCTGTAACAGCTATGTTTAGCATGACCATTGCCAGCACGATTCTTTCTGCAGCTTACATCAAGTTTGTTATGCCCGTCTATACATTTGAAACGATGCAAGAACTCTATGCGCTGACCCCCTTCGTTGTAGGTATAAGTGCCATTCTTGGCTTGCTTGGTGTCGAGCCACGTGCGCCTCACGCTGTGCGCAAACAGGTTGCCACAAACCTGCCCAGCAATGTCTTCAAAATGATGCAGGCTATGCTTCGTCACGATAAAGCCATTGAGCAATTCTTCTTCTTCGTGCTGCTCTCTACTGCTGGCATCTTCCTTCAAGATTCAATTCTCGAGGTCTTCGGTGCCAGTGTCTTGGCAATGAGCGTCAAGGAAACCACATCATTTCAGCAAATCTGGGGCGGCGGCGCTTTGCTAAGCATGGTCGTAATGGGTATTGCTACAGCCATTCGCCCAATGAATAAAGTGCATATTGCGCTGGTCGGTAATTATGGTACCGCCATAGGCTTGCTGTTGCTTGTTGCTGTCTCACTGACTGAAGAGCGAACCTTTCTCTACACCGCTTTGCTCCTCATGGGCATCTCAACAGGCTTGCATACGCTCGGCACAGTAACAACCATGATGGATTTAACAGTGGAAAATGCCAAAGCCACTTATATGGGTCTCTGGGGCTTTGCGATTATGATTGGACATGGCATGGCAAGTCTCTTGTCGGGTGGCTTGGTTACGCTGCTTATTGAACAAATTGGTATAGCCGCAAGCGTCGGTTACGCTATCATCTTTCTTTTTGAGGCTGCATTGCTGGTGATGGGTGCAGCCATGCTCTTTGGTATCAACGTGCAACACTTTCAGCAACTCCATCAGCGCGATCTCTTGCTGTCGCTGGAAGCACAAGCTGAGTGAGCACACGAGCCTCGTAGTTCTCTCTGGTTGTTCTTTTGCCTTGCTGAAGTAAAACCTCGCTTTCCAGAAGTGTTCAGAAAGCGAGGTTTGTTTTAATCCACTCAAAATTCAGTGCGTGCTATGCAACAGGGTAATTCTATCATTCGGGAAGATAATGCCATTCACAGCTTTTGTGGTCTGGCAAGCGTAGGCTGGCTCTACCAAAAAATTCGCAACAGTTTTTTTCTCATCTTAGGCACGCACACTTGCGCACACTTTTTGCAGTATGCGCTTGGTGTGATGATTTTCGCAAAACCCCGCTTTGCTGTGGCTATGCTCGAAGAAGCCGATCTCTCCAAGGATTATGTCAATCTCAAACCGATTCTCGAAGAAATTAAAGCCGATCATCACCCGTCTGTGATTTTTCTTTTCTCGTCCTGTACGCCCGAGGTCATGAAAGTTGATTTCGAGCAGTTGGCTCGCTCACTCAGCACCCCAGAACTTCCCGTACTCTTCGCACCCGCAAGTGGATTGGAGTTTGCCTTCAGTCAATCGGAGGATTCTGTTTTGCAGGCACTCCTGCCGCTGTGTCCTGTTGCAGCACCACATGATAAACGCGTGGTATTCTTAGGGTCTATCAACGATGCCACGGCAGAGGACTTTCGGCGCGAAGCAGAAGCGTTAGGTATTCCTGTCGCAGGGTTTTTGCCCGCTAATTACTTGCATGAACTTCCGCCTATTGGCGCAGGAACAGTTGTTGCACCTTTGCAACCTTACCTTGCCAAAGTTGCTACGCGCCTTAGCCGTGAGCGCGGGGCAAAAGTGCTCTCATCGCTTTTCCCGTTCGGACCTGATGGCACACGCCAATTTTGGGAAGACCTTGCAAAAGAATTTGGCATTACTCTCGACCTGCGTGAGCGCGAAGCCGCCGCTTGGGAGCGCATCAAGACGCATACAGAGTTACTCAAAGGACGGCGTGTCTTTATCACCGCAGATTCACTGCTTGAACTGCCACTGGCACGCTTTCTGAAGAATGCTGGCGCCAACATTGCCGAAGTCAGCAGCGTCTATATCAACAAAAAATTTCACGCAAAAGAGCTTGAGCAACTCAGTGCCGTACGCATCGTTGAACAGCCGAATTTCCATCGCCAAGTCAGTGATATGCAAGTCCAGCCGCCCGATCTTGTCATCACCTCACTGATGACGGCTAATCCGCTTATTGGCAAAGGTATCACGGTCAAGTGGAGCATGGAGTTTGTGCTGATGCCATTGCATGGCTGGAGTGGCACAGTCTCGCTGGCAGAATTGCTTACGCGCCCATTGCTACGCAAAGCGCACCTACCCAAGTTTGATTCTGCGCTCTGGACACTGAATGCCATGCCAAGTTCAACCTAAAAGCTATTGCTGAGAGCAGCACGCAAAATAAAGCTGCTATTTTTTTAACACTGCGCAAGCCAGACATGAACACAACGCCTTGCGCAAGCTAACCTTAAAAGGAGAATAACGATGCGACTGACTTACTGGATGTATGAAGGCACTGCACATCACGGCGTTGGACGACTTGCAAATAGCCTCAAAAAAGTGCATGCAGTCTTCCATGCTCCCTTGGGCGATGACTACACACTGCCCATTCACACCATGCTCGAGCGCACACCTGATTTTCCACATGCTACAACGAGCCTCGTTACTGGACGCGACTTAGCGCAAGGCACCAATCGCTTACCCTTGACACTTAAGCAAGTCGAAGCTCGCTTCAAACCCGAGCTCATTGTGGTTTGTGCCAGTTGCAGCACGATTCTCTTGCAAGAGAATTTGCAGCAGGTTATTGATACAGCTGATGTGCACACCCCTGTCTTGCTCTACGATGCCAATCCCTACCGAATGACTGAGACAGAATCCAGTGATAGGCTTTTTACTCTACTGGTGCGCCGCTTTGCACAAGCGCAGCCGCTCACTGCGCAGCCCAGCGTGAATTTTCTTGGACCGATTTCACTCGGGTTTCATGTGCGTTCCGATGTTATTGCTATGCGCCGAATGCTTAATGTGCTCGGTATCCAACTCAATGTGATTGCACCACTCGGCGCAAGCCTCGACGATCTGCGTCGCTTGCCTGCCGCATGGCTAAACATTGCACCGTATCGCGAAACAGGACAAGCCGCAGCGAAATTTTTGGAAGATGAATTTGGCACACCTGCTCTGCTTGAGACGCCAATTGGCGTCGAGCCTACATTAGCATGGTTAGAAAAACTCTTGCAGATGATCAATGAGGTTGGCGCAAAGCAAAATGCCAAGCCCCTGCACATGCCACCGCTGCAAGCCTTTTCACTCGATGGCTTGAGCGCACCAAGTTCTCTACCATGGTTTAGTCAAACAGCTGATATGCACAGTTTCTCGCAGAAGCGAGCCTTTGTGTTTGGCGATGCCACACGCACTGTAGCAATTGTCAAATTTCTGCGCAATGAAATGGGCGCACAAATCGCAGGCGCTGGCACATACCTGACTAAGCATGCCGACTGGGTACGCAAAGAATTGCAAGGCTATTTGTCTGATGACTTACTGGTCACCGAAGCCTTTCAAGATGTCGCTAAACGCATTGAAGCCGAACGCCCTGATATTGTGTGCGGCACGCAAATGGAACGCCATAGCTGCCGCAAATTCGATATTCCGTGTATGGTGATTGCACCGCCCACTCACATTGAAAATCATCTTCTGGGCTATTATCCCTTCATCGGCTTTGATGGCGCAGATGTCATTGCAGACCGCATCTATACCACTGCCAAACTTGGCTTGGAAAAGCACTTGATTGATTACTTCGGTAGTGCTGGTCTGGATTACGAAGAAGCTGAAAAATCGGGCTTGTCCAGCAAGTCAAATGGGCAAACTGCTACAACGGCTTCACAATCCAATGAGTCTGGACACCACGACAGCTCACCTACTCAAGCACATCAGGCGGCTGCAAAATCGCACGCCCCTGCAGCAGAGTCAGCAACACCGCAGGATATTCAATGGACGGACGAGGCGCTGAAAATGCTCAAAAGCATTCCCTTTTTCGTGCGTGAAAAAGCCAAACGCAACATCGAAAAATATGCAAAAGAGCACTCACTTTGGCTCATCACGCCAGATGTGGCGCGCCAAGCCAAAGAGCATGTTGGTGCATGAGACTGAACACTTTAACACATTACAAAGAAAGGAGAACAACTATGGGACTTGTTTTAGCCGTCTACGGCAAAGGCGGTATCGGCAAAAGCACGGTCAGTGCTAATCTATCGGCAGCACTTGCGCAAGAAGGCGCATCGGTTTTGCAAATTGGCTGCGACCCCAAACACGACAGCACCTTCCCGCTCACCGGCATGCTGCAAAACACGGTGATCGATACGCTTAGCGTCGTCAATTTTCATCATGAAGAAATCGAGTATGAAGACATCATCAAAAAAGGCTTTGCTGGCGTCGATACAGTCGAATCAGGTGGACCGCCCGCTGGCAGCGGTTGCGGTGGCTATGTTGTTGGTGAGACGGTCAAATTGCTCAAAGAATTTGGCGTCTACTCGCGCTACGATATCATTCTCTTTGATGTTTTGGGCGACGTGGTCTGCGGCGGATTTAGTGCCCCGCTCAATTATGCAGATATTGCTTTCATTGTCGCCACCAACGACTTTGATAGCATTTTTGCTGCCAATCGACTTTGCATTGCTGTCGAAGAAAAAAAGCACAAAGTGCAAAGTAAAACTGGCAGGCATCATCGCCAACAAGGTGGATGAAGAATATGGCGGCGGCACTGCACTCTTAGAAAAATTCGCTGCGTGCGTTGGCACCACTCTTGCTGCCAAAGTGCCTTATCACGACCTGATTCGGCGCAGTCGCCTTGCTGGTAAGACGCTTTTTCAGATGGAAGGCGAAGGTAAAGCGCAATGTATTGAGCCGTATCAACGCTTAGCCCGAAAAATCCTCAACGGTGAATTGGAGCCACGCGTGCCGAAACCCCTGGGCGATCGAGAAATTTTCGACACCATTGGTGGATGGCTATAAACCTAACTAAACACTTTCGAACAATGAGCCTCTTTCAAAACTTCCGGCTTGGGCTAGTGCATTTGTCTGTAACGCTCACCTTTGTGCCGATTACAGGGGTCTTAAACCGTGTGATGATTCACGAGTTTGAAATTTTGGCAAGTGTCGTCGCCTTGCTTATGGTCATGCCCTATCTTTTTTCGCCACTGCAAGTCTTCATCGGTCGCTACGCCGATACACATCCGATTGCAGGGCGACGACGCACGCCCTACATCCTCACGGGTGCACTCTTGTGCGCAATTGGCTTGCAACTTACACCCCTTGCTGCGCTCGCAATAGCAGAAAAACTTGTCTTTGCTATCCCGCTCGCTCTTGCTGGCTTTGGACTCTGGGGTATCGGCTACAATCTCGCCGTAGTCTCTTATCTGTCGCTTGCAAGTGAACTCTCTACAGCCACAGAAAGACCGCGTGTCGTCTCGGTCATGTGGGTGATGATGATTCTGGGCTCAATTGCCTCTGCAATTTTGATTGGGCGCGCACTCTCACCGTATTCAGATGCCGCACTCATCCGTGTCTTTCAAGTTGTCGGACTTGTCTCGCTCTCATGTGTCGCGCTTGGACTGTGGGGCATAGAACCCAAAGTAACGCTGCAGCGGACTGCCGCGCCAGAACGGCTCTTGCCAAGTGTGATTTTTTCAGAGCTCGCCAAAAAGGCAGAGGTCAGAATCTTTTTCATCTACCTTGTGCTGATGCTGGCGTCTATTCTTGGGCAAGATGTTCTGCTTGAGCCTTTTGCGGCAAAAGCCTTTGAGATGAGTGTCAAAGAAACAACACAGCTTACTGCTATCTGGGGCACTGCAACTCTCTCGGCGATGCTGCTCTATGGCTTTGTGCTCAATCGGATTTTTTCTCGCAAACAAGGCGCACGATTAGGACTACTGCTTGCTGCTGGCGGATTGCTCACGATTGCAATGAGTGGCTTGCTTTCGTTGAAAACTTCCTTTCTTGTCGGACTTGCCATGCTGGGCTTTGGCACAGGCATTGCCACCTCTACGAATCTTGCTTTGATGCTGAGCATGACGCCAGAAGGGCAAGTTGGACTCTACATGGGAGCGTGGGGCATTGCAGATGCCCTGTCGCGTGCATTAGGAAATTTCCTCAGTGGGGTCTGGCGCGATACACTCACCTACTTGCTTGGCAGTCCGCTTCTGGGCTATGTGAGTGTGTTTTTTACCCAAGCACTACTTTTAGGCGTCTCGCTCTTGCTCTTGCGCCACGTCTCAGAAAATCTGGCAAATAAGCCACGCGAAAGCCTGACAGAATCTATTGTACTTGCGGCAGATGCAAACTAAACAAAAGCTTGTAAGCTATGTATAGCGAAAAGAACACAACGGCGCGCATCACCGCAGCAGCGTCGTTCATGGGCAAAGTGCCATCTGGTGCACCTGTAGCAAAGATGGGACCGAACGGTATCATTCAAACTTTCAATGCGATTGCGTCGCAGTTCGGCGAAAACGCTGCACAACAAGCCCTGCTTACTGCGGGTTTGGAGAAGTACATTGCCGAACGCCCTCACGAGATGGTCGATGAACGCGAGTTTCATCGCTTAGTGCACAGCGTCTGCGAACACTTTGATGAAGATGCACGCAACACCATTTTGCTCAACGCTGGTGAAGGCACAGCGCACTACCTTCTGCAAGCACGCATTCCGAAGGCCTTCCAGCTTCTGCTTAAACGCTTGCCGACACGCTGGGCAGCCAAACTCTTGCTCTGGTCTATTGCCAAACACGCTTGGACCTTTGCAGGCAGCGGCGAATTCTCCTACCAAGTTCATTCTGGCATTGAAGCCACAATTTTAGTCAGAGAATCTGCACACTATGAAGTCGCACTTTTTTTCGGTGGAGCACTGCAAACCTTGTTCCAGACACTCTTCAAAGACCCGACCGATTTTAATATCCAAGTCGTGCCCTCCGATCAGGCGCTGTTGTGTCGATATTCAGCGCAGATTATCACGCATCAGTCTAATCTTGAACAACAATGCGCGTAACACTTCAATTCATGCTCTCCAAGTTTGCCATAGCTTGGATGTTTGCACTCGTTACAGTCAATTTTAATCGTGTGGCTATTTTAGAAGTTGGTCTTTCAGCAATCATCATCGCCACGATGATTGGTCTCTATCCACTTTTCGGACCCATGCAACCGCTGTTTGGTCGGCTCACCAGTCGTTATCCGATTTTCGGCTATCGACGCAGTCCCTATTTGCTGCTTGGCTTGCTTATGGGGGCACTGATCTTTCCGCCTATGCCTAGCGTTCTGCAAGCCATGTCCGAAGGTGCACTGTGGGCAATGGCAACAGGCTTTGTGCTCTTTTTCATTTTTGGTGCTGCAATTGCCTTGATGGCAAATACTTACTTAGATTTGATTGCAGAGTGCACCGAAGCGCAGCAACGCAGCAGTGTCTTTGCTGCTGCATGGACAGGGCAAACACTCATCATTGTCGTGTGGGCAGGCATCTTCCGCTGGCTTATGCCCGAGTTTAGCTATGAGTCCATGCAATTTCTCTACTCGCTGACACCTTTTGTGGTTATGGCACTCGGTCTGCTCAGTGTGCTAGGCTTAGAAAAACGCCGTAGCAAAACAGAGCTTGCTGAACTTCTCAAACTCGATGCAGAGAAAGCCATAGACCATAATCCTATCGGCGAATCACTGCGCTTGCTGTCAGGCAATCTGGCTGCGCAAAAGTTTTTTCTCTTTGTTGCACTTTGCTTTATGGGCATTTTCTCGCAAGATTTGTTGCAAGAAATTCTCGGTGGTGAAGTCTTTGCGATGAGCGTAGGCGAGTCGACCATCTTCCAGCAAATTTTTAATGGCACCGTTACGATTGGCATGGGACTCACGGCAGCGTTCGGTGCAAAACTCATGGGTGAGCCTCGGCTCAAGACGCCTGCCCTACCGCTCGAAAAACGCAAAACGCTAGCAGCTTACAGCGGATTTGGCGCTACACTCTCCTTTCTTTTCATCTCACTTGCAATTGTCAAGGAAACTTTGCCGCTGCTTTATGCCGCCATGGCGCTCAATGGGCTATGTGTCGGCGTCTTTACCTTCTGCGCTGTTACCATGATGTCTGACATGACCGTCGAAGGCGAGACGGGCAAGTATCTCGGGCTGTGGAGCATTGCACAAGCACTTGGATTGGGCTTATCGTTTCTGGTCTCCGGCATTTTGCATCATGTGTTGGTACGCAGCGCCGTCTTTTCAAGCACAGCGATTGGCTACGCTATGATTTTTCTTATTGAGGCTGGCTTTATGCTCTGGTGCGTCTTGGCACTGCGTCCAACGAGCGTAGAGAAGTTACGCCTTCAAGCATCGCGTACATAGTTGTATATTGCTTACACTTGTGTCAACTGTGTAGTATTATGTTGAATATTGAAACGAAATTCATCACGCTCTCTGGCTACAAGCATCGCTACGTGGAAGCAGGTACAGGCGATGCGCTATTTCTTGCCCATGGATTTTCCTCTTCACTTGAAATTTTTGAAAAAGTTATTCCTGCCTTTGCCCAGCGTTATCGTGTCTTAGCCTTAGACCTTTTAGGTTTTGGTAAATCCGACAAACCCGTTGAAGTGCGCTATTCTCTCTCGTTTTATGCAAAATTGATGTTGGAGTTTTTGCAGAAGACCAACGCCTGTTCAGGTAAAAACCTTTATGCCATCGGGCATTCTATGGGCGGCAAATACCTGCTTGCACTCTCGGTGCTCTACCCTAACACACTCACGAAGTTGGTGGTTAGTAACACCGACGGGTTTTTGTACGTGCCCTCGTTTGTGCGTGCAGCAAGTCTCTGGGGTGTGCGTCATCTTGTTCGGCGTCTCGTCTCTTCACCTGCATTTGTGCGTCAAACCATGCGCAGCGTCTATCACGATCCTTCACTGATTACGGATGAGCATTTTCGGCGCAATGTCGAAATGGTTAAAAGCCGTGAAAATTTTGAAGCCATGATGGCGCTTAATCGTGACTACCGCCATCTTGATCTGCGTCGCACCGGCATTCGCAATCGTCTTAAAGAACTACGCTTGCCAATTTTGATTCTCTGGGGCGAAAATGACCGATTTATTCCTGCAAAGTATGCCGAGATTGCAAAACGCGAATTGCCCAGCAGTACAGTGCACATGATTCCAAATTGTGGACATGTGCCCATGGTTGAAAAACCACGCGAGTTCGTTGAGATTGTCTGCAAATTTCTTAGCGACTGAGTTTTGCACTAATTTTGTGCATAGCTTTTTGTGAAAGTTTTGCCTAATTCTAAACGCTATAGATGCGTATACTTTTTGTTTTGCTCTTTTTTGCGTTTTCTACTTCGCTTTTTGCTCAACAGCAATCATCGTTTCTTGTGGCGTGGTGGAATGTTGAAGCCCTCTATGATACCCGGCAGGACTCCACTACCGATGCTGATTTCACGCCGAGCGGCAAATATCAATGGACTGAAGAGAAACTGCAGCTGAAATTTCAGCGGCTGGCTCAAACGATTCGCGACCTTGCTCAATCGCGTGGCTTTACATTGCCCGATGTGATGGGCTTCTGCAATGTCGAGCATCAATGGCTGCTGGATACGCTGTTTCAGAAATACCTCAAGACCAACGACTTCCAAATCGTGTATTTTGAATCCCCTGATGCCAAAGGCAGAGATATCGGCGTGGTATTTAACCGACGCAAGTTTAGCCTGAACTTTGCAGGAAATTATGCAACAATGCTTGATACAGTTGCTGTAGCGACGCGCGATATTATTCTCGTTAAGCTCGATTATCGTGGTAAGTTGCTCAACCTCATCTTCAATCATTGGGAAGAGCCAAAGCTCTTTAATTCTTCAGTGAAGGCTGCTCGAGAGCAGGCAGCGCGTCTTGTGCGCAGTATTATCGCCAGTTTGCAAGAGAGCGAAAAAGAACCCAACATTGTTGTCGTAGGTGATTTCAACATCACACCGAACGACCCCGTATTCAGCGACGCCATTCGCGCCAGTGGCGACTCATCTTTTGTGCGCTCTGCTGCATCAGACTTTCTGCTCAATCTCTCTCTCCTTTCACCCAATAGCGGCACGGCACGCCTACGTGCTAAGTGGTATGCATTTGACCAAGTACTGGTTTCTGCATTCATGCTCGATCAAAAAGATTTCTATGTCTTTACTAATGCGCTGCAAGCGTTCTCTGCACCTTATCTCTTTCAAGCTTCGCGCCGTAGCGACCCCACAGGTCAGTTGTTCAGCACTTTCTTCAATGAGCGCTACATCGGTGGCTACAGCAATCGCTTGCCAATTTCCGTTGTTGTGCACTTCAAATGAACATTGCTATCTACGTAAAGCATCTGCGAAAGCAATACCGCTCGCTCAAGAAAGAACCAGGCTTAGCTGGCGCCCTCAAAAGTCTCTTCAAGCGTCAGTATGTAACGCACGTTGCTGTAGATGATGTCTCCTTTGAAATCAAACAAGGCGAACTGGTCGGATTCTTGGGTGCAAATGGTGCTGGCAAAACCACAACCCTGAAAATTCTTGCAGGCTTACTTTATCCTACTTCGGGCACAGTGAGCGTCTTAGGCTATACGCCTTGGGAGCGGAAGAATGCGTTTCGTCGTCAGTTCTCAATTGTACTTGGACAGAAAAATCAACTTTTGTGGGATTTGCCTGCTGAAGATTCTTTTCTTTTACTCAAAGAAATTTATGAAATCCCCGATAGAGACTATACCATGCAATTGCAGCGACTTACTAAGTTGCTCGATGTGGAAGATAAACTTCATGTTCAACTGCGGCGCTTGTCGCTGGGCGAGCGCATGAAAATGGAACTTATTGGTGCACTCTTGCACTCCCCAAAAGTCCTTTTTTTGGATGAGCCAACGATTGGCTTAGATGTGGTAGCACAAAAATCCATCCGAGAGTTTATCCAACGCTATAACGAAGAAGCTCAAACGACCATTTTGCTCACCAGTCATTACATGCAAGATATTGAGACACTCTGCAAGCGTGTTCTCATTATTGATTCAGGTAAAATTTTTTTGATGGAGAGTTAGCAGCAATTATTGAGCAGTTTTCATCTGAGAAACTGCTCTCGCTTGAGTTTTCTTCACCGGTTGAGCGCGCACACCTTGAACGGTTCGGTCAACTTGAAGCCTACTCACCGCTTTTTGCTAAATTGCGTGTGCCACGTCAAGCCATTTCCAAAAGTTCCGCGGAAATTTTGTCGTCGCTTCCTGTTACAGATTTGAACATTGAGGAAGTTCCAATTGAAGACATCATCCGCACAATTTTTGCACCAAAGACCGTGTCATAGTTGCACAAACTGAACTTGGAAACGAATCACATAAAAAAATCATTTAGCAGCAAAAAACTGCGCAAGCTCATAGAGAAAAACGTGAGTTTGCGAAAACTTATCGTACTCTACACGCTATGCAAATCTCATCTTCTCTGAAGCATGATGTCTGGCACGACCTAACTGAATCTGGCTCTTACGAATGGTGGTATTTTGACGCCCTTGATGAGAATCAAGATTGCTCTTTTGTAGCAATCTGGTATTCGGGCTTTCCATTCTCGCCCTACTACCTGCAGCAGTATTTCAAAGCGCAGCGCTCTGGTCATTCTTGCTCTGCTAATCCACTCGAGCATGTTGCATTTAGCTTCAACTTCTATGAGCATGGTCGAGAAGTGATCAATTTCATCAAAGAAGGTGATGCGCCGTTGTTTTCAGCCTCGCGTAATGAACCCTATGCTCGTTTCGAGCGCAACGAATTTCGCTTTGATCAATCGTGTCAGACCTACGTGCTACATCTTGATTTTGAGATGCCTTCACGCCACAAAAAAGTGCGCGCAAAACTCTACTTCAAAGTGCGACCGCTTCAGGGCAGCAAACAACTCTCGCGCTATTCTTCCAGCATGCACATTCATTCTTGGATACTTGCATCACCTTCAAATGATGTGAGCGGTGAAATTGAAATTCATGATGGCGATCAGTGGCGCACCCTTCGCTTCAATGGCAGAGGCTACCATGACCATAACTACGGTCGCGCCCCAATGAATGCTGACATCAAACATTGGTACTGGGGCAGAGCACACTCTAACGATCTTGACCTTGTTTATTACATTACCACTTACAAACACGCACAACAAGAACCATTTAGTTTTCTTTTGCTCACACAAGGCGATCGTGTTATCAACATCGCCAATAACCTCAAAACCCTTGAGCACGAGCAAGGTAAAAATCTCTTTTCGCCCTCTTACGGGAAGCGGTTCTCACTGATGAATTCCCGTATCGTCTTTCACATTGAGCATCTCAAAGCTTTAGATGCTGGACCATTTTACTTGCGCTTCAATTCTAAGTTTAGCCTTATGCGTGAAGATGGCTCCTCAGTGGAAATGACAGGCATCTCAGAATCTTTGCATCCACAAAGCCTTAACTCGCGTGTCGTGCGGCACTTAATTAAGAGCAAAATTTTGGCGCGAAGGCAAACGCTCCATGATGTACACACTCTATAATTTTTTTGCTCAACTCGTTGATTTCGGAACGAAAAAAATTGGACCTGTTGTTGCTCAGACGATTGCGGAAAAGTAGAACCATTCATTATTTTTGGCGCTCAGCAATCAACATGCATAGGAGCACCGCACTCAGCACGCTCCTATACATTTAACAACAACTTTAAGGAGACTCCAAATTATGGCGCAAATTGTTAGAGGCGAGTACGACCGATCAAAGCGTCTCGCTGTCATCTCTGAGACCGATCAAGAACGCCGTGAAGCCGTTGAGAAAGCACAAAAGGCTGTTCAAGAGGGCGAAGCGGCGATGGGGACGGTTCGGCGCAGCGTTCTTAACACGATTGTTGGCATACTCGGTGCTGCCTTCGTCTTGCCCGTTCTCTATGTCATTGGACGCTTCATTATTCCGCCCGAGAAGAAAAAGAAAGAGGAAACGTCTGTCGTTGTTGCCAAAACATCGGAGGTTCCTCCGAACTCTGGCAAAATCGTGCTCTTCAATGGACAGAAATTGCTTCTTACAAACGTTAATGGTGAATACAGAGCCATTTCTGCTATCTGCACACATTTGCAGTGTATTGTGCAGTGGAAAAAAGATGAGCAATTGGTGTGGTGCGCTTGCCACAACGCCAAATACACTGTCGATGGCGAGAAAATCTCAGGTCCTCAGCCAACTGGTCTCGCCAAGTATGTCGTGAAAGTCAAAGATGATAACATTGTTGTAGAAAAAGCATAACCCATAACCTATTTTGAAAGGAGTATTTTAGCATTATGGCAGATCTTGTTCAAACCAAGAGCGCTGCAGCGTCAGCCGGTGAGGCATCAGCGAGCAACGGCACCGCCGAAAAATTCAATCTTCAAGATTGGATTAACATACGCATTGGCTCAATGACCTATGCAATTGATTACCTCAGCAAAAAGACCGTGCCAATCCATCGCCAATCCATTTGGTATTACTTCGGCGGTCTCACACTGTTCTTTTTTGTCATTCAAATCATCACAGGCTTGCTGCTGCTGCTTTACTACAAACCCACAGAAAAAGAAGCCTTTGACTCTTTTGTCTATATTCAAAAGGAAGTCGCCTTCGGCTGGCTTATTCGCCAGGTGCACAGCTGGTCAGCTAACCTCATGACCCTGATGATGTTTATTCACATGTTCAGTGCCTATTTCATGAAAGCCTACCGTAAGCCACGCGAACTGATGTGGCTCACAGGCTTCGTGCTTTGCTTACTGACACTTGGATTGGGCTTCACGGGCTATCTGCTCCCCTGGAACGAACTTGCCTTCTTTGCGACCCAAATCGGCATTTCAATTCCTGGCTCAATTGGCAGTATGCCCCTGATTGGTGATCTTATTGGACCACCGATCATTGAAGCCACCGCCAAAATTCTTGGCGCTGATATCTTGATGATTGATGGTAAACCTGTGCCACAAGTTACAGGTGAGACACTCACACGCATGTTTGGCTTCCATGTGGTACTGCTTCCGGGCATCACACTGTTGGTGCTTTCAGCACACTTGCTTCTGATGCAAACCCTCGGTAACTCCGTGCCGATTGGCTACCGAGAGCGCGGCCTTCTCAAAGGTGAAGAACCCTTCTTCCCGAATTTCTTGATGAAAGATTTTATCGGCTGGATGATTGGCTTTGCCGTACTCATCTTCCTTGCAGTCATGTTCCCTTGGGAAATCGGTGTCAAGCTCGATCCCGTTAACTCCGCGCCAAGCCCTGAAATTAAGCCTGAATGGTATTTCTGGGCACAATTCCAGTTCCTCAAGCAAGTGCCAGGCTGGGTGGCTGCGATCTTCTTAGGCGTTGCTGTAGTCGTGTGGGCGCTTGTGCCATTCCTTGATAAGAAATCCTCGCGTGAGGAAAAGAGCCCAGCTTACACTATCTTCGGAGTCCTAACATTAGCTTTCTTCCTCTTTGAGTCATTTCTTGTCTATTACAATTACTCGCTCACGCATAAGCACGGACCTTGGTTCTAAGGCACATTTTATGCTTAGAGTTTTGGGCGGTCTGCTGACCGCCCTTTTTTGTTTGTGTGTTGCGTGCTCACCAAAAAGATGAATCACAATAAAAAAGGCAGCCATGTGTGCTGCCTTCCGTATAGCTTGCAAAAGCGTGAGTTTAGTAGCGATAGTGCTCTGGTTTGAATGGACCTTTTGGATCGACACCGATATAGGCGGCTTGCTCTGGTGTTAGCTCTTCAAGCTCTACGCCGAGCTTTTCAAGATGTAGCCTTGCGACCATTTCATCAAGATGCTTTGGCAGAACATAGACTTTGTTCTCATACTTATCTGAATTTTGCCAGAGCTCAATTTGTGCAAGCACTTGGTTCGTGAAAGACATTGACATCACAAACGATGGATGCCCCATTGCCACGCCTAAGTTCACCAAGCGCCCTTCTGCAAGCACAATAATATCTTTGCCATCGATATTGTAAAGATCGACCTGTGGCTTGATTTGTGTCTTGGTATGTCCATAGTTTTTGTTTAGCCAAGCCATATCGATTTCAATATCGAAGTGCCCGATGTTGCAGACGACGGTTTTGTCTTTCATCAGTTTGAAGTGCTTGGCGGTTACAATATCGCGATTGCCTGTTGCTGTTACGACAATATCTGCTTGAGGAATAGCATTTTCCATCTTTTTGACTTCGTAACCATCGATAGCGGCTTGTAGCGCGCAGATAGGATCGACTTCTGTAACAATCACGCGCACGCCTGCACTGCTCAGCGATTCAGCCGACCCTTTGCCAACATCGCCATAGCCTGCTACCACCGCTACTTTCCCTGCTAGCATCAAGTCTGTGCCACGACGAATAGCATCCACCAGCGATTCACGACAGCCGTATTTATTGTCAAACTTTGATTTTGTAACGCTATCATTGACATTAATTGCTGGCAGTGGGAGCTTACCGTTTTTCATCCTCTCATAGAGACGATGCACGCCTGTCGTAGTCTCTTCGGAGATTCCTTTGATATTTGGGACGAGCTCGGGATACTTGTCTAAAACCATATTGGTCAAATCGCCGCCATCATCCAAAATCATATTGAGCGGTTGCCCATCGGGAAAGAAAAGCGTTTGCTCAATACACCAGTCAAATTCTTCGGCGGTCATACCTTTCCAGGCATAAACTGGAATACCTGCAGCTGCCATTGCTGCGGCTGCGTGGTCTTGTGTTGAAAAAATGTTGCAACTCGACCATGTCACTTCGGCACCCAGTTCTTTGAGTGTCTCAATCAGCACAGCAGTTTGAATCGTCATATGCAGACAACCCGCAATGCGCGCACCTTTGAGCGGTTTTTTTGGACCGTATTCTTTGCGCAACTGCATCAAACCGGGCATTTCGGCTTCTGCCAGACGAATTTCTTTGCGTCCCCATTCTGCAAGTGATATATCCTTGACCTTGTAGGGCAATCGTTTTGTTTCAGTTGCTGTTGCCATCTTTCTAATTCAGTTTAGTTGTTGAAGGAAAGCAGGTTTGTTTTCAGAAGATTATTTGAATGCACGCTGCAAGTCTTTCACCTTGTCTAATTTTTCCCAAGGGAACATCTCACGCCCAAAGTGACCGTAAGCCGCTGTGTCTTGATAGCGCCAACCTTTGGGTTTATGCAGGCTAAAACGCTCAATGATTGCTAGCGGACGCAAGTCGAAAATCTTTTCGACTTTTTCTTGCAGTTCCCCATCGCTGATGTCACTTAGACCCGTGCCGTGCGTATTGACATAAATAGATACAGGTCGTGCTACACCAATAGCGTAGGAGACTTGAATGGTGCACTTCTCTGCCAGTCCTGCAGCTACGATGTTTTTGGCGATGTGCCGCGCTGCATAAGCTGCACTGCGGTCTACTTTTGTTGGATCTTTGCCACTAAAGGCGCCGCCACCGTGTGGGGCAGCACCGCCATAGGTATCTACGATAATCTTTCTGCCTGTCAGACCGGTATCGCCATGCGGACCACCGATTTCAAATTTTCCTGTGGGATTGACGAAGAACTTGGTGTTTTTATCTATCAACTCTTTTGGAATGACTTTGTTGATAGCGCATGCAATGACATCCTCTTTGATTTTGGCTTGCCATTGCTTGTCTGTCATTCCATTTGGTTTAGGATCGTGCTGCGTAGAGACCACAATGGTATCGACACGCACCACATTATTGCCATCATACTCAAGCGTTACTTGGCTCTTTGCGTCAGGGCGCAGGTAAGTCATCTCCTTGCCCTCTTTGCGAATATCTGCCAAACGCTTAACTAAGCGATGCGCAAACATAATCGGTGCCGGCATTAGTTCAGGGGTTTCCTTACAGGCATAGCCAAACATCATGCCTTGGTCGCCTGCACCAATACTATCGAGCCGATCTTTATATTTTTCATACTTGTGTCTATCCACCCCCATATTGATATCTGGTGACTGGGCATGAATCGCAGAGAGAATCCCACAGGACTTAGCTTCAAACATATACTCACCTTTTGTATAGCCAATTTCCTCGATCACCTTGCGCACCAAATCGGGGACTTCCACATACGCTTTCGTAGTTACTTCGCCGCCCACGATTACCTGCCCTGTGGTAACAAAGGTCTCACAGGCTACACGCGACTGACTGTCTTGTTCCAAAAACGCATCCAAGAGCGCATCGGAAATCTGGTCTGCCACTTTGTCGGGATGACCAGCTGAGACGGACTCTGATGTAAAAAGGTATTTTGCCATTGATATACGCAGTTTGCTGGTTTGCTTGAGTTAAACGCGAAAAAATCTTTATCGCTTCTGTAGCGAAGCCAAGCGAGGTTCACGCGCATGCAGGTCTTGGAACGGACACGATAGTCATCGCGGGAACTGCATGCACTTGGCTTGCAGTCTCGACACCGTGTCCATAGATAATGGGATGTCGAAAGCGTTAGTAAATATATGATAGCGTGTTTTTTTTCGCAAAAGTAACGACTTGATTCGTGAGCGACTTACAGCCTATTCTTGTTGCCTTTTGATGGCTTTATTTGCTTTGTAGGGCGTCTGCGCCACTGACAATTTCAATAATTTCTTTGGTAATCGCCGCTTGACGCACCCGATTGTATGTGATACCTAAGACCCGAATTAGTTCTTTGGCGTTATTGGAAGCAGCATCCATTGCAGTCATACGTGCCGCTTGCTCTGCAGCATTGGATTCAAGCAGCATTCGCCAAATTTGATTGGCTAAATACAACGGCAAGAGTTGCGCAATGATAGACGTCAGGTCTGGCTCAAAGATATAATCACCAGCAATTTTGTTTTGCGCTTTCGGCGGTTCAATCGGCAAGAAAATTTCTTTACGCAAGGCCGGCGAAAGTACTGTCTTAAATTCGTTGTAGATAAGTAAGACTCGATCAACCTCACCTTTGGCATAAAGTTCAGTGGCTTTGTCTGCAATCGCTTTTGCGGTCTCAAACTCTAACTTTTGAAAGACGCCCGGAAAGCGCTCGACCATCGGATAGCTTTGCTTGGCAAAGTAATCTACGCTGCGCCGCCCTACAGGCAGCACAAGCAAGTTGTTTTTTTCTGTCCAATCTTTGTATTCGCCATTGAAGGTTTCGCGCGCCAGTTTAAGAATATTTGTATTGAATGCGCCACACAGTCCCCTATCAGCAGCAACCACAATTGCAAGCACCCTTTTAATGTCTTTGCGTGGTGTGAGCAAGGCAAATTCACTGGTATCAATTTTTTCAATAACAGATACCAAGATTTTTTCAAGGCATTGGTGTAAGGGCGCGCTGCAATTGCACGATCTTGTGAGCGGCGCAACTTAGCTGCAGCCACCATTTTCATGGCTTTGGTTACCTGCTGCGTATTCTTGATGCCCTTGATGCGTGTGCGAAGTTCTCTCAGTGTTGCCATTGTGGATATCAGTTGATCGTACGCGCCAGCCGCATTTTGCCTTATTCTGCGCTGCGCTTGTACTTTTCCCTTAACTTAATTGGTTTTGTTTTTTGCCTTGAAGACTTCCAAGTAGTTCTTTGCAAGCTCTTTGAGTTGCTTAGTTACTTCGTCCGTCATTTCCTTTTTCTCTGCAATAGACTTCAAAATTTCAGGATTTTTATCGCGCAGACTTTGCAAGAATTCTGCTTCGAACTTGCGCACCTGATTAATCGGCAGCGTATCAAGAAAACCATTTGTGCCGATGAAGATAGAGACAACTTGCTCTTCGACAGGCACTGGGGCATACTGCCCTTGCTTTAAGATCTCGACCAAGCGCGCCCCGCGCGTCAGTTGTGCTTGTGTCGCTTTGTCGAGGTCGGAGCCAAATTTGGCGAAGGCTTCTAAGGAGCGGTACTGCGCAAGGTCTAAACGCAGCGTACCTGAAATTTTCTTCATCGCTTTGATTTGTGCGTTACCACCGACGCGTGAGACCGAAATACCAACGTTGATGGCAGGACGCACACCGGCATTGAAGAGATTGGACTCGAGATAAATCTGCCCATCTGTAATAGAAATTACATTGGTCGGAATGTAGGCTGAGACATCACCAGCTTGCGTTTCAATCACGGGCAATGCTGTCAGCGAGCCGCCGCCTTTGACCATGGGCTTAATTTGTTCGGGTAAATCGTTCATTGCACGTGCAATCTCATCATTGCGGTTAATTTTTGCGGCGCGCTCCAAAAGCCGTGAGTGTAAGTAAAAAACATCTCCAGGATAGGCTTCTCGTCCTGGTGGGCGACGCAAGAGCAACGAGACTTGACGATACGCCACCGCTTGCTTTGAGAGATCATCATAAATCACGAGAGCATGCCGTCCTGTATCCCTGAAAAATTCTCCGAGTGCTGCACCTGCAAAGGGCGCAATAAATTGCATCGGCGCAGGGTCAGAGGCTGTTGCAGAAATGACCGTCGTGTATTCCATTGCGCCGTACTTTTCCAGCGTGCCGACAACTTGCGCGACCGATGAGCCTTTTTGACCGATCGCTACATAAATGCAATACATGGTCTCACCTTTGCGTTCGGGCGGGAGGCTGCGGTTGATGTTGGCTTGGTTGATAATGGTGTCAATCGCCACAGCGGTTTTCCCTGTTTGTCTATCGCCAATAATCAATTCACGCTGACCGCGTCCAATCGGAATCATAGAGTCAATCGCTTTAATGCCAGTTTGCAGCGGCTCTTTGACCGGTTCACGGTAAATGACACCGGGCGCACGGCGCTCAAGCGGCAAGCGGATTTTGGCTTCAATTGGTCCTTTACCATCAATGGGCGTGCCCAGAGGATTGATCACACGTCCGAGCATGGCTTCTCCAACAGGTATTGACGCCAGAATGCCCGTACGCTTGACCATGTCCCCTTCGCGAATCAGCTCAGAATCGCCAAAAAGCACAGCACCGACATTGTCTTCTTCAAGGTTTAGCACCATTCCCATCACGCCGTTAGGGAATTCAATCAGTTCGCCTGCCATCACTTTTGCAAGCCCGTAGATGCGCGCAATACCATCGCCTACTTGTAACACCGTACCAACTTCATAAATATCCGATTCAGCCTCGAAGCCAGAGAGCTGTTTGCGAAGAATAGCCGACACTTCGTCGGGTCTGACTGCTGTGGTCATTGAGCTAAATTGTTTAGAGAGTTGATTTAAGCAAAGAAACTGTGCAAATTGCCAAAAATCAAAATAGCAACCTTTTACGTTTGCTCGCTTGCGTTGAGTTGTAATTAAATCATACAAAACACGAAGTTATGAAAATTTTCATGATGCAAAAATGCTGGTGATGCGTTAGTTGTTTTCTCATTTGCCCTGCAGCATTTTGTCAAAAACTATCATGCTCGAGTAACCTGCACTCTCTATGCGTCATCTTAATTTGCTGTTTTGCAAAAAAGAACGTTTTGCAATTGGTGTGCTTTCAGGTACATCAGTCGATGGCATTGATGTCGGCTATGTGCATCTGATGGGCTATGGCGCGCGCACCAAGGTCAAACTGCTGGCGTTTCAAACCTATCCTCTTGAACCTGCTTTACGCCAGGCCATTCTACGCAACTTTACGCCAGAGTTAGCACGCTTACCCGAACTTTCTGCATTAAATTTTCTGATTGGGGAGAAGTTTGCGGACGCTATTGTCGCTTTTAAGACCTCGTTCAAAGTTAAGCAGTTAGATTTTATTGCTTCACACGGTCAAACCTTTTGGCATCAGCCAGAGCCTTTTCGGATTGGCAAATATAAAGTTCGCTCTACATTTCAGCTCGGTGAAAGCGCTGTGATTGCAAATCGCATTGGTGTGCCTGTCGTCTCTGACTTTCGCGTCTCCGATGTGGCAATGGGCGGTGAAGGAGCACCGCTTGCGCCATATTTGGATTGGCTACTTTTTCGGCATCGGCATCTCTCACGGCTCTTAATCAACATCGGTGGTATCAGTAACCTGACGGCGCTTAAAGCTAATGGTCAGCGTTCTGACATCATCTACTTCGACTGCGGTGCAGGCAACGCGCTCATAGATATGGCTGCACAACACTTTTTTCAGAAGCCGTTTGACAAAGATGGCCGATTTGCTGCACAGGGCACACCTTCGCCAGTGTTGCTCAAAGTATGGCTGCGTGAGCCCTACTACCAACGCAAGCCGCCCAAGTCCACAGGGCGAGAGCTTTTTAGTCAAGACTATTTCACCCGGCTTCTTGAGCAGGGCAAAGCCTTGCATTTGAGCCCCTACGACATCATCGCTACGCTGACTGCTCTCACAGCCGAGAGCCTTGCTATGCAACTGCGAAAATTTGTGCTGCCAAAGTTCCCTATCGATGAAGCATTTGTCGCTGGTGGCGGTGCTGAAAACCCTACGTTGATGCGCTATTTGCAAACTGCACTTGCACCAATTCCTGTGCATAAGCAAAGCGAGCTGGATGGCAACACAATTCCAGCCAAAGCTAAAGAAGCGGTGCTTTTTGCTGTGCTTGGCAATGACTTTCTCTCAGAGCAAAGTGCCTCACTTTCCACATCCGCGATTTTAGGCAAACTCTCTTTACCTGCTACTGTGTCCGTACGTTCAAAGTCGCACTGAAGTAATGTGTTTTTGAAAAACAAGCATTATTTTGACTGTACTGCATTGCGCCACACAGCGTTGCACTTTTAAACTTTTCTTTTTCTAAACTTTTTTCTTAACTATACTTAATTTTCAGTAATCTTTGAATATTTATGATTATAAAAGCAATTACAACCTGTCTCATCATTGGAGCAGGAATTTGCGGGCTTGTTGCAGCAGACGCCTTGAAGCGTGCAGGCGTGAAAGTTATCGTTCTCGACAAAGGTCGTGGTGTTGGCGGCAGGTTAGCCACACGCCGTATTCAGAGCGGCACATTTGACCATGGTGCGCAGTATTTTACTGTCAGGGATCCAAAATTTCATGAGCTTGTCGAAGAGTGGCTTGCTGCAGGCATCGTCGCTGAGTGGAGCCGAAATTTTCTTATGTCTACTGGTCCATGCGGAGATGAATCTGAACCACGCTATTACGGCATCAGCGGCATGACAGGAATTGCAAAATATCTTGCTCGCAACCTTGATGTTCAACTCAATGAGAAGGTCGTGCAGCTTACAGCGCAGCATGGTCGCTGGCAGGTTGCAACGGAGCGCGGCATGCTCTACCATGCCGAAACCATCATCTTAACGCCACCTGTGCCACAGTCGCTCGAGCTTGTCAAGCGCTCTGGTATTCCAATCCCTATCAAAGAAAAGCGACTGCTGGAGTCCGTTACTTACCTTCCTTGCTTTGGTGTCTTAGCCTTGCTCGATGGTGCAAGTAAAATCCCTTCGCCCGGGGGCATATGGCTCTACGACAGTCCTGTACTCTGGATTGGCGACAATCAGCAGAAGGGCATCTCCAAAGTGCCTGCCGTAACGATTCATGCTAGTCCTACCTTTAGTCGGATGTATTGGGAAGCCGATGATGAAGCCATTGCACAAGAACTTATTGCTCAATCTGCTGCGTGGATTGGTGCAAATGTTATTCATGCCGAGCTGAAGCGATGGCGATACAGTGCTCCTGACACGTTCGTCCCTGAGCCGTACCTTGTGTTTACTGAGCCTGCGCCGCTGCTTTTTGCTGGCGATGCATTTGTCTCGCCGTGTGTTGAAGGCGCTGTGCTCTCCGGTCTTGCCGCTGCCGAACATCTACTGACTGAAATTCGCGCCACGTTGCTCTAACATGCACAATCTTTCTTCAGTGATGATGATGCCGCAGGCGACGCTCAGCTTCGTGATAGACGCGCATTAATTCTGCTGGAATCGGCACGGGGCGCATTGTAGAGAGTTTGATGAAAATGCCAAGCTGCTCGGCATGCGCCACTGGCTTGCCTTCAACGAGGAACTCTGCCGATGCCGTCCACCGCAGTTGTGTTGCATGGCTAATCCACATCTTGCCAATGAGCTTATCCAAAAACTTCACAGCTTTTTTGTAGTGAATTTCTGTTTTGAGTAAGACAGGTGAAATATCCATCTTCAACTGCGCTTCCACGGAGAGATACGACTCAATCATTTTCACGCGCAACACTTCCAACCAACGCACATAAGTAATGTTACTTACGACCCCTGCGTAGTCAATGTCGTGGGGCATAATGTCAATCGGCATCGAAAACTCAAAGGCTTTGACCTTTGGCTTGTGCTGAACGGCAAGCGTTGAATGGTTGTGGTTCTGCGACATAATTATTCAATTAAAATTGAACGACATAAAGCGTAATATACTCAAAGCGCGCTTTACCTATTTGACTGTTCAATTTTAATGCGTCTTTATATCCTTAGAGGAAGGGAATATCCACGTCATCACTTTTTTGTACGACGATCTGGTCCTTTCGTTTGGCTTGTCGTACGATTGGCTTTGCGACGCTCTATGGCTACAGGGATATTGACTTTGCGACGATCTTCACGCTCACGACGCGGTCCTTTGCGCCTATCCAATACTCCAGCCCCTTCTTTGTAGCGTTTTTCAAGTTCAATGTAAGATTCTAGTGAGAGCAGCGGTGCCGTAGAAAGTTTAATCGTCTTTTCACCTGTTGCAACTGCAAGCCCACTGCCATCTGGACTCAGCGTCACGGCATAGAAGCGTCCCTCGCTTTGGTCAATTTGCGCACCGGTTTTTACATCCCAGAGTTTGATTTGACACTGCTTTGATATACGATTGTATGACGTGCTTGTCAAGGAGTGACCTTCTTTTGCAAAATGCACCGATTCTACACCGCTCTCATGTCCTACCAGGGTAGTGATTTCCTTACCTGATGGTACTTCCCATAAGCGTACGGTTTTATCCCAACTGCCTGATGCAAGCATATCACCTGCTGGATTGTACTCGACCCATGTTACACTGTGCGAATGTCCAGTGAGTGTTTTCGGCTTTGCATTTGTTTTCACGCTCCAAAGTCTGATGCTCTTATCAGCGCTTGCTGACGCCAATTGCTTGCCATCAGGACTAAACGCCACTTTGTTTACCGTATGTTTATGTCCTTTGAGCGTCTTGATTTCTTTGCCTTTGGCTACATCCCAAATTCTCACGGTTTTGTCGCTGCTACCTGAAGCCAGAAGTTTGCCATCGGGACTAAAGGCGACGGAGTTTACAGCTTGTGTATGACCTTCCAAGCGTTTGAGTTCTTGTCCTGTTTCAGGATTCCAAAGCGTGATGACGTGATCATTGCCTGCAGTCGCAAGCAGTTTGCCATCGGGGCTAAAAGCAACGCTATACACATAAGTTCGTGCTGAACCTTGCATTAGTGTTTGGAGTTGCTCGCCAGTGCGTGTATCGGTAATGATTGTTCTCCAGCTTGCTGAAGCCAATCGGCGTCCATCTGGACTAAAAGCCATCGCATTGATGCGCAGCGCATGTCCTGCAAGTGTTTTTTGCAAGCGAAAACTTGTCGGGAGTAATCGCCACTTGCGCTCTCGTTTAATGTCAGTTTCAATCTCGCACAGATTCAGGAAGTTTTTCTTTTCGAAATTGCGTTCTAATTCTTCAACGATGCTTTGCGCTTCACTATCACTTACCATCATCTCACGGCACTTTTTGAGTAGCTCCCCCACTCTCGTGGCAGCATTATCACGCAAGGCGCTGAGGCAGTCTATGACAAACTGACGCGAAACCAGTTCGTAATCCACCATCACTCTGACCGCATAAAACTTTTCTGCTTCAATCACACGGCGCAAGAGATCTGCTGCATCTTGCTCTTTTCCGCACAGTGCATATCCTTTTGCAGCAAGAAATCCTGCTTCTGAAAACTTTGGAGAGAGCTGGTAGGCTTTCAAAGCAAGTTCAGCCATGCTCTCTGGCTTATCGAGCACATAGCATGCGACTGCTGCGTGGAAATACGCATCTGCAGAGGCAATTCTTACGGCATCTTGAAAACCCCAATCTTCACCGTAGAAGACGCGTAATAGGGGCAGAACAAGTGTGTCCTCCTCTTTTTCAGCAAGTTCAGCGGCTCTACGCAAGGCTTGCTCGGCTTTTTCAGGATTAAAGAGCGTAGGGACATAAAGCAAAATCAACCCAACACGATGCCATAGCGTGTACTCTTGTGGTTTGTTTGATAATACTTCCTCGAAGCGCCTCAGTGCCAGTTCATACAGATCGTAGTCCGTTACACCTTTGGCATAGTGTTGAAACGCTTGCTCTATGCGCTTACCAAGCCCTTCTTCATTGACGGAGAGGCGATAGAGAATTTGTACGTCTCTCGCCTCAAAACGCTCACAATTTTTTGGTCGGTGTTGAAGGCATAGACCCAGTCAAGTGCTGTTGCCGATTCTGTCCAGACCGTTGAATGCACACCGATATTCTTGATGCTATCCCATATTTTTTCATCTGCTTCACCCACAACAATTTGCTTTGCATGCTGCATCATCTGCGCTAGCTTTTGTTCCTCTTCATTGCCATCTCGGAGTCGCTCTATCTCCTGAATCCGCTGCTGTATGCTCTTGATTATCATTTCTTGAGCGCGTTCAGGGGTCGTTGCATCTGACATTCGTCTCAGGTACGCTAAAAACTGTTCAGTGCGAGTATCGCGGGACGCAGGATTATATGAGAAGGCCGGCATAGTACTACATCATTTATGGGTTTGAGCTAAAACTTCGGTGTTCTAAGATGCTACTTTTTTTGCAAATTTTTATGCCTTCTGCCTTCTGAGACCGAAGGGCAGGATTGCACGGCATATGACTTTTGCAATCTTTGCAGTTGTATTAGTAGCCCTTTCAGCCTTTTTTGGCTGTCTAAAAATAGCCTTCGACGAGCAGCGTATCGCCCAAAACTTTTAGCGAGAGCTCGTGCAACTCAATACTATCCTCCAAGTGCCGCAAGTTCAATTGTCCAATGCTCGAGAGCGCATCAGCACCAAGAATTTTTGGAGCAATGAAGAGATGCAATTTGTCGCATAGTTTTGTGCGCAGAAAACTTGCAATGAGCTTTGCGCCGCCTTCGATCATCACCAAGAGCACTTTTCTTTCGTGCAGAATCTCAAGCACTTCATTGAGATTCAACTCATCATTTTTCTCTGTTACAAAGCAGGTTTCTACGTCTTGACGTGCAAGGGCTTTGAGTTTTGGGTGCTTGCGATTAACCTTTGAAGTAATCACAAGTGTCTTTGCATCTTTGTTGAAGATGTTTGCGTGCAGCGGTACACGCAGTTTGCGGTCGAGTAACACGCGCATAGGGTTGCGCCCTTTGACGAAGCGGACGGTGAGTAAGGGATTATCGGCAAGTGCCGTGCCTGTACCAATCAGCACAGCGTCGGCTTCGGCTCGCAACTGATGCGAATAAGCACGTGCCATTTCGCTTGTAATCCATTTCGATTCTTTTGTCTTCGTGGCAATTTTTCCATCGAGCGTCTGCGCGAGTTTGAGCGCAACAAACGGCACACCTTTTTTGTGAAATTTGATAAAGGCTTCATTGAGTCGCTCTGCTTCTTTTTCCAGAACACCGACAGTTACGCTCACACCTGCTTCACGCAGTTTTTTGATCCCTCTGCCCGAGACTTTTTTGAAAGGGTCTTTGCAACCAATCACAACGCGCGGAATTTTTTTTTCTATGATAAGGTCGGCGCAAGGCGGGGTTTTACCAAAGTGTGAACAGGGTTCAAGATTGACATAAAGTGTCGACTCACGCAGCAGTGTTGCATCCTTGACGGCAGCAATGGCATGCACTTCTGCATGCGCTCCTCCATACTGCTTGTGCCAGCCGCGTCCAATGATTTTACCTTGGTGCACGACTACCGCACCCACCATTGGATTCGGGCTTACCGCACCTGCACCATGCCGCGCTAAGCGCAAGCACTCTCGCATAAACTTTTCATCTTGCGCGGTATGCTCTTCTTTGTGAAGGCGCTCTTCAGCCATTGCACTTCGCCTGTTTGGTTTTTTTGTTCACGTGCTGCTCTTCTGCTAAAACTTCTGATGTAGCGCTAAGTTACAATCGAGATGAGGCTGCCTGATGACCAACATGGTGCACCTAGAAGCCTGCACTTGTTCGAGCTATGTTTGCGTTACTCTTTCGGTAACTTGCTGATTGATTTAAGTATCAAGGTGTTAATCTGCTCCTTTGGCAAGGTTATGAAGAAATCTTCACTTGATAAATCCAGCAGCCGATAGGAGTATGTAATCAACGGTTGTGGATTAGATTTTGTGATGACTTCGGTGCAAAAATCGTAGATATGTCTATCAATTTCTGCTGTAATGAATGGTACAAGCCGATGTATCAAATAACAGGCTTCAAGCGCCACATCTAACAACTTAGCGCATCGCTCCAGATGACTGACAGAAATTTGTGAGCCCGGCGGTTCTTCGTAATACAGAATATACTCCATAGCCGCATCATGCAGATACCTGCCCATCACTTTAAGTGAGAGTGCGCAGTAATTCTCCCAAAAGTCTGGCTCTGCTACTGCAAAGAAACGCTTGTAGATTGGTAGCAATGCTTTCTCATAGAGATTCCACAGCAAAATAAAACTTGCATCAGCTGGAATACTTTTCCAGCGCAACAGCAATGTTACCGCATCAATCATGGTCTCCATGACCACCGTATCAAATGGTGCATGCAGCAGTAATGCCGCCACACGCAAACTCTCATACTTCCAATGCTGTTCATCGATTTTGACATTCTGACCACTCAACTTTTCTATCAAGGCTTCAACTTCATCTATAATCTTTTCTCTATCTGCCGAGAGCACAATTTGTTCACCTGCTTTGATGAGCTCTGTCTTAGCTTGAATTTCCAGGCGTTCCTCCTTAGCTACACCCGATGTGTAGAGAAAAAATAGCACAGCTTTAGCTGCATGCTGCTTTTCTGGCAAGAGTGCAGTTTGCAGATCGAGTATCGCTGATTTGGTCAGCGCATAGGGGTCAAGATGATAGCGTTCATTCCAGAGTTGAAAGTTTGGCCTCACTGTCAGTTTTATTTTAGGTATGATTTGGGAAAATGTGCGGTTGCTCGATGTGCACTTGAATCAAGCGCACACCTGAAAGACGTAAAAGCTCAGAGATGTTTTCAATTTTGTAAGGCTTGTCGTAGTAAATCGTTTTTATACCTACGTTGATCAGGGCTTTGAGGCAATTGATACATGGGCTTGCTGTTATGTAAATCTCTGCATCTTTGATGGCTACGCCGTGCTTTGCAGCTTGAATAATTGCATTCATCTCTGCATGAATTGTGCGCATGCAATTTTCCTCGACTGTACCGTCAGGATGAATAGATTTGTAGATGAGGCAATTAGGTCCATCGCAGTGTGGCAAGCCAGAGGGTGAGCCGTTGTAGCCAGTTGCCAAGATATTGTTATCGCGCACAATAACAGCACCGACATGTGCACGCTCGCACGTTGCGCGCAGTGAAATCAAATGCGCCACACGCATAAAATACTCTTGCCAACCGATTCGCTTCGGCTTTTCAGCAAGGTGAGACAGAGCATTATGCTCATGAAAATTTTGCATGCTCTCTTTCTACTTTGCTTCGTTCAAATTCCAGTTGTAATCCAAAAACTTGATTGTAACATTGCCACTCTCCAAGCGCTCGCGTTCTTCACCTGAAAAGTATTGGGCAATGTACTTGAGTAGTGACCCTTTCTTCTTCTCAAAGTCGCTCCGATACCACTCAAAAATTTTTGACAGATAGAGCGTATTGCCTTCTAGTCTAAACTGGTTGCGTGTGCTATCGCTTAAAAAGGCTTGTGCTTGTTCTTTTAATTGCGCACTTAGCTTTTCTCCTGTGTAGGCTTCAGGGCGCAGCACTGGGCACGATTCTGAGGCACAATTTACAGCAAAATGAATTTGCTCTTCGCCAAACTCACCGCGCAAAATCGTGTGTTCAATGTCGTCCAGCGAATAGACTTTTCCCCCAATCTTGCAGAACTTACGCTTCCACGGACTATCAAACGGCAAAGAGAGATAGCCCAGTGCGCTTAAATCCGTGATGCTTTTAATCGGGTAATTGTCGACGACCAGTTTGAGCGTGTAAGCATTATAGGCATTGATCCAAAATGCGATTTTTTCCTCACGCGTTGCCAGAGCGTCAGGGTTTGCGCGCTCGAGCTCTTGCAAATACTCATCTAAGCGCTTATCCTCTTTGAGCGCCGCGTAATTGACTTTATCGTTTTGTACATATTGTTTCAGAAGTGCGTCAAACTTGCTGTGGTCAAATCTTGTGCTTTGCTGTGCCGCACTCTGTGACTGGTACATGATGACTGCAAGCATTAGCGTTGAGATTGTAAAATATAACTTTTTCATGCTTTCTGGGATTTTTGCCATGATAAAAAATTACTTTACGCTCTATGCTCTCTCGCTTGAGCTAAAGTCGCTCTTCGAAGGCGCCTATGTCTTCGAGGCATTTTCACAACAAAAAAATGAACTGTGCCTTTCTCTTATCACTCACGACAAGCGGCGCTTTACGCTCTTTGCGGTTGCACAGTCCGCCCACCTTTCGCTTTACTTTTCTGAAATGTTTCAGCGACAAAAACGCAACACGGTCAATTTGATGACCAGGGCAAATGAAAAACAAATTCGAGCCGTAAGAATTTCTGATTGCGAACGCATCATCTACTTTGAACTCGAAGCCAGTCTCACGCTTGTCTTTCAACTCTTCAGTGCAGCGACCAATTTCTTTCTGCTCGAAAATGGTCTTGTCGTGGAAAGTTTCAAGAAAGAGACAGATTTACTTCATCAACCTTTTCTTGAGCGCTCACATACGCCCATCTTGCGCACACTTGAAAGGCTTAGCACAGACTACGACTTATTCTGCCAAACTCTCGATTTTGACGCTTTCGTGTCGCTTTCTGCAAAAGATCAAGAGCGATGGCTTCCAAAGAAACTGATTGGCTTTGATGCCTATCTTTCTCGAGAAACGCTTTTTCGTGCTCGTTCAAAATCAGCTACCTTAGAGTCACATGCACTCTACGAAGCCTTTCAAGATGTGTTCTATGAACTCATTTCGCCTGAACCCAAAGTTTATTTCTCTGCAAACGATGTATGGTTTTCAATTATCACACACACTCACACACCCTTTGAGCATGCTGAAGCCTTCGACTCCATCAATGATGCGCTGCGCTTTTACGCACAGCAGGTTCATCAACGCGCTAATTTTGGCAAGGACTTACTTTCGCTGAGAAAATCGCTTGAGCGACTCATTGAGAAAACCCAGCAGCAAGTGCGCACAATGCAAGCCCAGCACACCATCAACCGCGCCGAGATGTATGAGACATTCGGCAAACTGCTTTTGCTTCACCGTGATATGCCTAAAGGTCTCACAGAGCTTGAAGTAGAGAATGTGTTTTCAGACGGAGAGCGAGTCAAAATTGCACTTGATGCTGCAAAATCTATTCAGGAAAATGCAGAGAGCTATTTTGAGCGCGCTAAGAAATCGCGTCAGCAGCGTGCTCTTGCCACGAGACGTCTTCATGAAGTTGAAGCTGGACTTCTTGAACAGCAGCGTCTTTTAACAGAACTTTTAGCCGTTGATTCACCTAAGGCACTTAAAGCATGGCGAGAAAGAAATTCAGATTGGCTCAAAAAGTTTGGTCTGCTTCCCAAAGCTGATGCTGAGCAGGCATATCTCTTTCGTCGTTTCAAATTCAGTGAGCACACTGAACTGTGGGTTGGCAAGAATGCGCAGAATAATGACTTGCTTACGTTCAAATATGCGCGTCCCAACGACCTTTGGCTTCATGCGCGAGGGGTTTCAGGCTCACACTGCATTTTGAAGTCGCCACGCAAGCCGAGCAAAGACGACATCATGCGTGCTGCCGAGATTGCTGCCTACTACTCTGCGGCACGCACCAGCGAACTTGTGCCTGTCATCTGCACCGAAAAAAAATATGTGCGCAAACCTAAGGGTGCACCGACTGGCAGTGTAATCGTTGAGCGTGAAGAAGTCTTGATGGTCAAACCGCGCCTGCTTTTTGATGAAGCATAGCCTACTTTTTTTGTAACAGGAATTGCATTTGCAGCAGCGTTCTTTCTTTTGCCAGCATTGCAAAGCCAGTCTCTTGACATAGTGTTAGCACTTCATTTTCTTCTCTCAAAAAAGTGCATGCAACTGCACATAGCGAAGCAAGTTTAGCCATATGCGTGTCGAGGCCGTTAGTGCTAAATAGCCCTCTGGCTGCAGCGTGCGCGCCAGTTCGCATAGCAGCGCTCGAGGATTTTTCACATACTCTGTAACGCCGACGCATAACATCAAGTCAAAGGTGCTATCAGCAAATGGTAAGTTTTCTGCATGTGCTTGGCATGTTTTGACGCTTGGGAATCTTTGCTGCACACGCTGCAACATCTTCTCTGCACAATCTACGGCATAGCATTCACGCATGCCAATCCAGAAGCGTTAAGCACCGAGAGTGCATTTCCTTCACCTGTACCCACGTCTAAGACTTTTTCAAAGTGTTTTTTTGGAATCCTATGCAGAAGTCGCATCAGGGCTTGATTTTCGTTTTCCAAAATGGCTCGCGACATCGGGTTTGCGCGCAGTGCGCCATAGAAACTTGCTTGCACATTCCAGAGTGCTCTCGACATGAAAACAGTGTGCGGTGTTACAAGTAGCCCAGTTCTTTTAAGCGTGCTTCGCTAAGCGGCTCTTTCGGTCCGTTTGTATGCTGCAAAAACGCTTGCACCTGCTTTGCGATGTATTTGCCTAAAATGTCGAACTCGAGATTGACTTTATCGCCGGCTTTACGTTCTTTGAGTGTTGTGTGCTCGTAGGTGTAAGGAATAATTGCTACGGCAAAGACATTGCGCTGCAAGTCCGCAACTGTCAGACTGATACCATCGACGGCGATTGAGCCTATCGGTACGATGTAAGGTTCAAACTTCGGGTCGAACATGATTTTGCACAGCCAGCTTGCTGATAGCTCGCGCAGTTCAAGAATTTCTCCTACGCAGTCAACATGACCTTGCACATAGTGCCCGCCCATTCGGTCGCTTGCGCGTAAGGCGCGCTCGAGATTGACCTTTGTGCCCACGCGCCAACTGCCCAGCGTTGTCTTCTTCAAGGTTTCTTCTACTGTATCGACTTCAAATGTATTGCCCTGCACTGCCACTACAGTTTGACACGCGCCGCTCAAGGCGACACTTTCATCCACGGCAAGATCACGCATGTCTTCGCTGTAAGACTCAATGCGCAATCTCAGACCGTTGCCTTGTGGCGTTACACTTTTCACAACACCAATATCTTTGACAATACCTGTAAACATTTTGCGTTATGGCTCCTCACCACTTTTGGGATTTGTTTCGTTTGTTTTTGGTTCATCAGACTTTGGTGTCTCAGGCTCAGTTTCTTCGGGTGGCGGCACATAACCTTTGCGTCGAAATGCCGCTTGATCGAGCTCCAACTGCAAGGAAATACGATGTGAGTTACCCAGTTGATCGATCCCGTCGAAGCGTGCAAAACTGTAATCGATATTGAGTTTTGCGATTCTTAGTCCAGCGCCTAAAGTTAGCCGTCCGATATCATCGATGCCGCCACGCAGTGCGACAATGTTCTTGTAGCTGTATTCCACGCCACCACGAAAATTCAGGCTTATTGTGCCAAAAGCAAGATGTGATGCACTGCGGCGTCCTTCAAAGCGCACATCGGTATCAATGCCCAGCGTAAAGCGTCCATAAAGCGCCTCAACGACATAGCCACCGCCGAGTTTTGCTGTTGGCGCAATGAGTTCTTGGCGTCCAGTTGTCCATGAAATGAATGTTGTGGTAACATCTTGCAGTGATACACCTACGGTGATACCGCTGCCTAAATCGTAGATGACCCCAGCATCCACACCAATGCCCCAAGCGTTTGCAAACTCGCCGATGTTACGCAAAATGAATTTTGCATTCAGCCCATACATCAATTTGTAAGGCGTTGTGACTGAGTAGGACACTAGAAACGCCCAATCGGCGGCGCCAAAGCGTGTGATGAGATTTTCAGCATTATCAATCGGACGGTTGCGCGCTTCGTCCCATGCACCACGCGTGTCAGGAATGTCAGAGATGCCCAGTCGAACGACACTTAGGGCGAAACTTTTGTTTTCTTCGAATGGGATGGCTACTGCGCCGTAGTTGTAATTAACCACGTTGGCAAAACTCTGCGCATGCATTAGCGCAACTTGTGGGTAGTTGATTTTTGCCAGTCCAGCCGGATTCCAATAGCCTGCGGTTACATCTTGCGCAAGGGCTGCCGCCACACCGCCCATGCCAAGCGGACGCGCTCCGACACCAAACGCCAAAAACTCGCCTGCATACTTACCCAACACAATTTGTGCATGACTTGCTCTGACAAAAAGGAGAATGGCACAGACGACAAGTAGAATTGTGATTTTTCTGGACTTTGACATTCACATTTTGCGGGAAAAATTGAAACCTCTCCTGTTTTATGCACAAGAGAGGTTTCGATATAGACGTTTTCAAAGAGACTTCAAAGCCCGTTGGTTATCTCAGACAAGACGCTGTGCGGCTCTTAGTTATCGGTTGCCATAATGTCGTCTTGTCCAGCCGTGCGAACTGTGTCGGGCATTTTTCGCTCTTTTTTGATGGTCGTCTTTTTGACTTCACCTGGCACTTTCGGCTTAGTGAGCATTGTCCCCATGTCCGTTTCACGAATGGTGTCTGAGCCCGCGGTGCGAACCGTATCGGGCATTTGGCGCACTTCCGTACGTCCGTCTTTCGTTTCTGGCATTGATGTTTCTCCTTTCATCGTTGCGACCTCTTACTCCACTGGTCTTGGTTAAAGAATTAACTACGCTACTAAAAAACTATTGCATTTATGTTTTGTGCATCACACCTTTTGCTTGATTGCTTGCGCAGACTCTCAATGCCGTTCAGGGTGCGTGACTTTTGTCGCTTCGCGCCCTTTGTCTGGCGTGGGGTCTTTGACCAATCCATAGATTTGCCGCCCTTCATGGTCTTCTGGTAAGTATTCGGTAATCGGCAACCCTTCTTTGGTTACAAATAATAGGCAGTGACAATACTTGTAGAGTTTCATTTCATCACAAGCGCATATCCACTCGCGTCTTTGGACTTCAGCTTTTTTATCCACGTAGAAATTGCATGGACAAAGCGGTTTTCCGAGTTCATCAATGTGTTGCGCCAGTCCATTTACCACGGCTTCTGTAATGCTGCGGTCAGGGTGTGGGAATGTGCCAGACTTCTCAAAGTAGTTCTCCACATACTTCCACACTTTTTTGAGTGCCGCTTCAGATGGTTGAGCCATAATGTCTTTATTTTAAGTTGTTCTGTATTGCCCTATACTTTCTTCAACGATAGTTTAGTCTAAATCGTTGAGCTGGGTTAGTAGCGCACGAGATTTCTGCCGCTGCGTTTGGCTTCATAGAGTTTTTTATCGGCTTCGGAAATCATTTTTTCGTGGTTAGCCATCTTGGCGTTTTCAGCAAGACCGATGCTGACCGTTACGCGCAGATTCGGTTTGACAACAATCCAGTTAAATTCCTCAACAGCGCGGCGCAGTTTTTCTGCAACCAGCACGGCGCGCATAAGCGATGTTTCTAAGAGACCGATGACGAACTCTTCACCGCCGTATCGCCCGACCAAATCCATAGCGCGCAAGTTATTTTTGAAAATCTGTGCGATAGTTCTAATCACTTCATCGCCCACTTGGTGCGAGAAGGTATCATTGATATTCTTGAAATGATCGATGTCAATGATTCCGATGGTAAAGGGATGGTTGAAGCGCTTGCTTCGTTCAAATTCTTGAGCAAGGAGCGTATCAATGTAACGCCGGTTGTAGAGTTTGGTGAGCCCATCTTCACGGCTTTGTTGTTCAAATGCCTGTCTTTGATGCTCTAATTCTGCCATCAACTCGGTTTTCTGTTTATCCAAAAACTGTAAGGCTTCATTTGCCAGTTGCAGCTCTGCACGCATTTCTTGGAGCTCTAAAATCAAATTCTGATCGTCTTCATTTTTAATGTTTGCGGCGTGGTAAGATTGCGTATTGTAATAGTCGAGTAAGGCGCACAAGTCAGAGCGATGTCGCTCGAGCAGTGCAAGAGCTTCTGACGACATCAAGGCTTTTTTACGCAGATTCTCGCAGTCTTCAATGAGCCTTGTCAGACGCTCTTTTGGCATCATCTTCTCTGTCGATACAGTTGATGTATAAATTTTCTCACTCATATCACAAACGCGCTTAGTCGAATTGCAGGATAGCGTAGCATTCAGTTTTAGTCGTCGTATGAAACCTGAGCCCCCACTTTGATACCGCGCTTTGCAAACCAGCCTTGATTGACTTCTAAGGCAAACATGACGGGTACAGACGACTCATAGCGCGGTCCTTCATCTAATGGTTTCATCTGGTGAATATCTGTAATTTTGCCTTTTGCATCAATGAACGCAATGTCGAGCGGAATGTAAGTATTGCGCATCCAAAACGACTGAATATCAGGGCGCTCGAAGACGAAAAGCATTCCTTCATCTTCTGGCAGTTCGTTTCGAAACATCAGTCCTTTCTGACGTAAGTCTTCTTTATCTGCAATTTCAACCCAGACAATTGCCGTGTCAATTCTGACTTTACGCTTACCGGCGCGCATTGTTTTTGACTTTACCGCACTTGTCTCTGCCCCCTCTTTCTTTGAGAGCATGTCGCACCCTGTAAGCATCGTTGCTATGATCAGCAGAAGCACAGGTATTGTTCTCAGCATAGTTTGCTTATTAAAGTAACTGTCTTTTGTTGTCTCTACAAGGGTTTTTCATTTGTCTCTGTCGCCATTGCCTTTCTCTTAGGCTTCAGGCAAGGTGGTTTTACTTTTATTCGCTGTCTTCGGATTCATCGCTTTCGGTTGGCACTGTGAGCCGTTTGCCATAGTGGATTTTCCACAGGAAAAGTCCATTCGGCTTTGCAGAAGCGCCTGCCAGACGCACATCTTTACCTGCAAAGATACGCTGAAAATCGCTAAGCGTCAGCTCACCTTTTCCTACATCGAGCATTGTTCCCACGAGCAAACGCACCATGCTGTGCAAAAATCGGTCTGCAGTAATCTCAAACACAATTGTCTTTCCTACCTTTTTCCACTGTGCAGTTTGTATGCGACACCGTTTGTGTTTTACAGCAGACCCTGCTTTGCAGAACGATGTGAAATCGTGCTCACCGATGATAAGCTTAGCACACGCTTGCAGTGCGTCGAGTGAGAGCGTCCGATAAGGGTAAAATGCCGTGTAACGATGCGCTAACGCGCTTTTTTCGGTTGTCAGAAAATAGCGATAGGTGCGCGCTGTAGCAGAAAATCGAGCATGAAAGGCTTCATCTACTTCTTTTACACGGCTCACCGAAATTTCTTTTGGTAAAAGGCGATTGAGCACATAGCGCAACTTTTCCGTGCTCATTTTGCTATGGGTCCAAAAATTTGCAACTTGCATTTTTGCATGAACGCCTGCATCCGTTCTGCCTGCGCCAATGACCTCAATGGATTCTTGCAGCACTTGACCGAGCACTTTTTCGATTTCGCCTTGGATTGTGATTTGATGACGATTTTGCGGCTGACGCTGCCAACCTGCAAACGGCGTTCCATCATACTCCAGCACCAGTCGAAGATTGCGGGTTTTACTTGTTGGTTTTGTTGATGCCACTTTCATTTTGCTTCAAGTATGAGGAAAACTTTTCAAGCAAGACTTTGATTTGAAGCCTTGCATCAATCACATGCAGCAATTTAGCGACAACTCGTTATCGGACTACCAAAAGATTTTTTAAGACACGCTCAAGACACACTATGATTGAGCTATCGCGCAAAGGCGATTTTTTTTCTCGTGAGCAACTTCTGCTCATCATTTTGGCAACGATACAATTGACCAATGTTCTGGACTTTGTCATCATGATGCCACTTGGACCGCAATTTATGCGGCATTTTGAGATTTCGCCCCAAGCCTTCGGACTCGTTGTTTCTTGCTACACCTTCAGTGCCGCCGTGTTTGGGTTTCTCGGAGCGTTTTTTATCGACCGCCTTGACCGGCGTCTTGCCTTGCTTGTACTTTATGCCGGCTTTACACTCGGCACTCTCTTTTGTGCTATTGCCCCAACTTACGAACTCCTAATGCTTGCACGCGCCACAGCAGGTGCATTCGGCGGTATTATGGGCGCACTCGTCATGGCAATTGTTGGCGATGCTATTCCTGAAGCAAGACGCGGCGCCGCCACTGGCATCATCATGTCCTCTTTTTCTGTTGCCTCCATCGCTGGCGTGCCGTTTGGACTTTACCTTGCGCATTTGCTTTCATGGCATGCACCGTTTTTTATGCTCGCTGCCTTGAGCACAGTAACATGGCTTGGGGCGTTTTACTTCCTTCCATCTATGACACAACACCTCTCACGCTGCACCTCTACATCGCCACTGGACGACATGCGCATGGTGCTCTCCACACCGAACAACTGGCGCACCTTCATGTTTATGAGCATGTTGATGCTGTCAGGCTTTTCCGTGATTCCTTTCATCAGTCCATATATGGTCGGCAATGTTGGGCTTTCAGAAGCAGATTTACCTTACATCTATCTTTTTGGTGGGCTTGCCACGTTTTTTACATCGCGCTATGTCGGCGTGCTATCGGATAAGTACGGCAAGAAACGCATCTTCCAATTGGCTGCTGCCTGCTCGATTGTACCGATTTTACTGCTGACATCATTGCCCCAAACACCTCTTGCACTTGCACTATGCGTTACGACACTTTTTATGATTTTCGTTTCAGGTCGGTTTGTGCCTGCAGTTTCGCTCATTACGTCCAGCATTGAATCGCGCTATCGTGGGAGTTTTATGAGCATCAATTCCTGTGTGCAACAACTCTCATCAGGGCTTGCATCATTTCTTGCTGGTCTGGTGATTGGCAAGGGCGAAGGCGGCGCGCTAACTAATTACTGGTTGGTCGGCATCGCTGCCAGTGCTGCAACCCTGCTGTGCATCACTCTCGTTGAATGGGTAAAGCCTGCCGAAGAGCCTGCAGCTCGCGTGGAAACTGAAGTTACTTCTCTTGCCGAAAGCTCTCTATGAGCATCCTTGCACATTAGCGCTGCAACTTTATTCTCGCAATTTAGCGTAATTACTTTAACTTTGCGTGTTTTGCGCTCTAAAATGACGGTCTTATGCCTACTTACCGATTTGCTACACCAATATGCGTGGCGCTCGTTATTAGCTTATGGGGGCTCACGCTGGGCTGTCAATCTACGACATCTTCCTTGCGCTATAAAGCGAAACCTGCGACTCGAGACGAAGTTACAGCGTTAGAGTCTGAAGTTAGTTCTGCTACTTCTTCTCCAAAAAGCAACGATAAAGAAGTGCGCCTGTTCTATGCTAGCCTGAAACGAGCTTCGCTGGGTACACCTGCTAAAGCTCGCTTGCAGGAAGAAATCAATCGCTATGTTGGTACGCAATATCGCTATGGCGGACAAGATGCACAGGGCTTTGATTGTTCGGGATTCACTGGCAAGATTTTTCGTGATGCGCTCAATATCGAATTGCCCCGTTCTTCATCAGCACAAGCGCAAATCGGAACTCCTGTCGCCAAGCCCGATTTACAGTTCGGCGATCTGGTCTTTTTTAACATCTATGGCAAGGGCATTTCACATGTGGGCGTCTATATCGGCAATGGGAACTTTGCTCATGCCAGCGTCAAAATTGGTGTAACCATCAGCAATTTGAGCGAGCGGTACTATCAACAGCGCTATGTTACAGCGCGTCGCATTGTGCAGCTTCAATAACCTATTTTGTTTGCACGCTATGTCTTTACTCTGGCTTCGTCGCCTTCTTTTGCTATGCATAGCCATTGCTGCTAGCGTTCTTGAGAGTTCAGCACAATCTTCAATTCCCAAACAAAGGCATGTTTCATTCTCACTCTCTGCACTTGCGCGCCTCAGTGCACTGGGTGAGCATGAGCGTGTTACTCTCACGCTTACACCGAAACACCGAGAATTTTCTTACGACGAACTCCAGCGCATTGAGCAAGAAGTGCACGCACTCCAAGGCACACTCTCACAAAGCCTTTCACGCGTGGTACTGGTTTCGCTGCCTATACGCCGACTGTCTGAATTAGCTACGCTGGTTTCACTGTGCCACATTTCGCTCTCGCTCATTGAAGATGAACCGCTTTCGATGAATCTTAGTTGCAGTAATCAACAATCAAGTGGGCGCTGGCTCGGCACGAACACTGATTCGGTGCATGCTTTAGGCTATCGCGGACAAGGCACGATTGTCGGTGTCGTGGATTTAGGCTTTGACATCTACAACCATGATTTTCGCAACCCTGACAACACTACGCGCATTGTCAGCCTCTGGCATCAAGGCGGGACAGGCACAGCACCTACTGGATTTAGTTTTGGCGCAGAGTATAGCAGCGCTGATATCAATACTCTGAGCGTGAGTGTGCCGAACAATGCGCATGGAACAGCCTGCCTTGGTATTGCAGCTGGGAACGGACGTGCAAGCGGACAAGCAGGTATTGCTCCCGAAGCCGATATTATGCTCGTTGTTCTTGCCAACACCATCGATACCTCAGTCATTCATGCTTTCACTTATCTCAAACAAAAAGCCGCTGCCTTAGGTAAGCCCATTTCGATTTCATACAGTTATGGCAGCAATTTTGGCGCACATGATGGCTCGCGCTCCACAGAGCTTGCTATCAGTTCACTGGCGGGCGCTGGCACCCTCTTCTCAATTGCAGGCGGCAACAACGGCGGCGCAAACGTCCACATCGATGCTACCGTGCCCCCCAGCGCTCAAAGTGAAACTTCTTTCACAACTGGTAACAACAATGCCAATGGATTTAGCTTTTATGGACACTTGTGGTATCCGGGCTCAGCCAATATGACGGTGAGCTTAATTGCGCCTGACAACACTCAATATGGTCCATTTGGGTTAAGCCCGACCGTGCAAGTAAGTCTGCCCGTCAGAGTCTATCACAACACCTATGCTCCGAATGGTGACAAAGAAATTCAATTTGTGATTGAGAATCGACAGAATGAACCCGGTTGGCGTGTTCGCCTGAACAACTTGAGCTTGAGCGCAGTACCATACGATGGCTGGCGCGTGCACGGCGGATTTTGGACAAGCAACCAAAACGATTATCGCAGCCTTACTACACCCTCTACAGCGGATTCAGCTATTTGCGTGGTGAGCTATGATGTTAGTTCTGGCAATCGTGATGCCAGTTCAAGTTTAGGCCTGACACGCAACAATCAACTCAAACCCGAAGTCAGCGCACCCACGAATGTTACAACTACAAATGGGCTTTTTGGTGGCACTTCAGCTTCAGCACCGCATCTTGCAGGACTTGGCGCTCTGCTATTGCAAGCAAACCCTTTACTTTCTACATCTCAGTTTAGAGCTCTTCTTGCCGATAGCTCACGGCGCGATATTGCTACTGGGACAATTCCACCGCATCGCATGGATTGGGGACACGGGAAAATGTACGCCCTCGGCGCTTTTCAAGCGGCATTGCCCAAGAGTGGACAAAGTGCTCAAATTACACGCACAGGGAATTTCATTTGGAATGATCTTAGCGGCAAGTATGGTGCCTTTCTCAACTTTGCAAATGAAGACATTGACCAAGTGACCGTTGAGATTTACCCCAACACCACCCCTAGCTCCATCGGCAGCGCAAAAGCTGTGCAACGGCGTGTTGTCATTACACCATCTGGTGGCTCGGGCATCTTCAATGCTACGCTACGCCTCTATTACAACGATGTTGAGGTTGCTGCAGGCGGGCTCAGTGAAGGCAATTTGAAGCTCTATCGCTTCAATGGCGCTAATTGGGAGTTGCAAGGCGGCACAAATAACACCGTTGATAATTATGTGGAAGTCTCTGGCGTTACGGCATTTAGCCAATGGGCAATTGCTGATCCCTCTGATAACCCTTTGCCAGTTGAACTTATTAGTTTTACAGGTGCTGCCACGCCTGCTGGTGTCCGACTCTCTTGGTCAACTGCAAGTGAGCGCAATAATGCCGGCTTTGAGATTCTGCGCACAGTGCAAACGCCCAATGAACCTCAGGCATGGCAGATGATTGCAAGCTACGCCTTTTCACCTGACTTGCGTGGTAGAGGCACGACCACTTCGCTTACACACTATGCCTTTCTTGATGCGACCGTCGAAGGTGGCAAAACCTATACCTACACACTTCGCTCCACTGATTTTAATGGGACTGCGCATGACTACACCCCGCACGTTACAGTAGAAGTACGCAACGTCTTGTCTGCATTCCCTACGGAGTATCGCCTTGAGCAAAATTATCCGAATCCGTTCAATCCTTCTACCATCATTGTATATGAATTGCCGAAAGTCTCGCAAGTAAGTTTGAAAGTCTATGATGTACTCGGGCGTGAAGTCACCACGCTGGTCAATGCACACCAAGCCGCTGGGCGATATCGAGTCGTATTTTCTGCTGACGCCTCTTCGCTGTCCGCTGGAGTTTATTTCTATGTCCTTTCGGCTTCGGGATTTCAGAAAATGCACAAGATGCTGCTTGTCAAGTAGTTACCGACAACTGACTCTTGCTCGGCTTCAACTTACGCGTCATCTTTACAAGCCTAAGTCTTTGTTTTAATGCAACTTGCCTAAAAAAATTCGTTTTGATAGCGAGCCTGCTGTGCGTAACTTTGTAAGGGAAGTTATCCGTTAGAAATTTCTTTAAGGTGGAAGTTTGAGTTTGCTGAACTTTGCAACCACTTTCTTGTAACATTCATATGAGCAAGCCTGCCACTTTGCCGCTTCGCGAAAAACTCAAGGCACACCTTGAACTTTTAGACCCGATTACTTGGGTTGGCGTCTTGCAAGGCATTGTATGTGGTGCGATTGCCTCTGGCGCTCTCACCTTTAACTTGGAAAGTCTCGGTAAATTTGGATTACTGACCCTGCTTTTCGGACCACTTGGTACAGGCTTTGCTCAATCGCTTAACGATTACTTCGATCGTGATCTCGATCGTGTCAATGAACCGACGCGCCCCATTCCTTCAGGGCGACTGACTGAACGTGAAGCGCTATGGAATTGGATTATTGTCGGCATCATCACGCTTGGCGTTGGCATTTTGCTTGGCTCACTTTTGGAACCCGATCGTGGTCTGATGCTCATTGGGCTTACCATACTGGGATTGATTATGGGCTATATTTACTCTGCACCGCCTATCAAACTTAAAACAAACGTCCTGCTCTCTGCGCCCAGCGTTGGTCTTACCTACAGTTTTATTACTTGGATTGCAGGAAATATCATTTATGCGGACTTGCGTCCTGAAGTACTGGCTATGGCAATCATCAATGCACTGGTTGCCATTGGACTCATTTTTCTCAACGACTTCAAGTCTATTGAGGGCGATAGAGCACAAGGCTTGAAGTCTCTGCCTGTCATGATTGGTGTGCGTAATACCTATCTAGTGTCGTTTCTTATTATTGACTTGCCGTTGATCTGGTTTGTTTATTTGATGAAAGCATGGGGTTTTGACATTATGTTTTTCTTCTCGCTTATCTCACTTCTGATTATTATAGCTATGCAAATTGCACTCTACCGCGATCCTGAAGATGGTGCAAAGGCACTTGATGCTGCTATTCAGCAAACTGGTTTGAAGAACGTGGTTGGACAAAGTGAAACCAAAGCACATCGCTCCTACTTGAGATATTTAGTTGTCAATAATGGGCTCTATGTGCTGAATGTGTTTGCTGCCTCGTTCTTCATTGCTCAAAAGCCACTTGCATAACGCGTGCTGAAGTTGTAAATACACTTTAACTTGCTCTATCAACAAAAACCAACGCATAATCATGCTGCTGGCTCTTCCGCTCTTCGCAGTGCTTGGGCTTTCACCTTTTTGGAACAATGTGCTGATTGCCCTCATTATGGTCATCTATGTGTTCAGTTTGGTTGCATTGCTCAATTTTTGTGTCGCTAAACTGGGCTTAGCCGCTGACCTTAGCCGAAAAATCACGCACATTGGCGCTGGCTGTCTGGTCTTGTTCCTTGCGCTGTTCGATGATTCGGATTGGTCGAAGTATCTCAATATCACGATTCTTGTTATCTGGTTTTTCCTACTTATTCAGAAAGGTTTTTTTGCTGATGCCAACGATGAAGCTGTCAAAACCATGACGCGCACCGGCGACCGCACCGAACTTCTTAAAGGTCCATTTTACTTTGTTATTGTCTCGATTATTTGTGCCACGGTGTTCTACAAGACTTTTGCAGGCGTTGCCGCCATGGGTTTTCTTACATTTGGCGATGGATTAGCACCTGTGGTTGGCACACGCATCGGAAAATTGAAGTATCAGATTTTTAGCCCGAAAAGTGTGGAGGGTAGCCTGACGATGCTCATCGCCGGCATTCTTGGCGCTATGCTGTTTATCTGGATTGTGTTGCCACAGGAATTTAATCTTACGCGTATCGCACTGCTTGGCATCGTGGCTACTGTCGCAGAAGGTGCTAGCCCAAAGGAAATTGATAACTTTCTTATCCCTCTTGCCGTCATTGGCGCAACATACATCATTTGAGTTGATCATTCTTCCCTAAATTACATCGGACATAGCCAGAGCTTGCCTTAATCTCTAACTTCTCTCCCAGCAGTAACTTTACTTTTTTCAGTGCGTAAGATTTTTGGAAGTTTTTTAACTATAACTACCTTACATTTTTCAACTACTTTGCTGAATCTATGAATATATCTCTGTTTGCGTCTGCTGCTGTAGTTATCTCGTTCTTTATCATCACCAGCGATCTGTCGCATGCTCAAACCAAACCTGCCAAGAAGAAATCTCAAACTGTTGCCCAGCCCCAAAAAATCGCTCCGACCGAGCTCCCTGCCGAAGTCAAGCGCGCCTTTGAAGAAGCCTATCCTAATGCCACACTCCTGAACAGCGCGAGTTTTGTTAGAGATGGCGCAGCGTTCTTCAAACTCTCTACCCTAGATGGCTCCAAGAGCCGTGAGTTGCTTTATGCCGCCGATGGAGCATTGTTGGAGTTTATCGAGAGCATCTCTGCACTTGAGCTTCCTGAAGCAATCAAAGTCGTACTCCGTGAGGAGCATCCTAACGCCTCGATTGTGTCTGCACGCAGAATTGTGAGTGCTGCACCAACACTCTATGAAGTCACGCTGAAGGTTGGCGAAGAGCAAGAGACAACGGTCTACGACACAAAAGGCAATGTGGTGCGCAAAGTCGACACGCTTCCAAGTGCCGTGCAGCAAGCCTTTCGCACGACCTATCCAAATGCAGAAATCTTAGCGTTCAGAAAGTATGAGCGTGATGGGTTTGCGCGTTGGGTTGTAGAAAGCAAAGATGGCAAAGTTTTCCGAGAAGTGATTTATGCCGAGACTGGTAGCGCAATTAAAATCACGGAAAGCCTCTCACCGCTCGACTTACCTGAAGCTATCAAAGAAACTTTAGCAGATAATTTCACGGGGTCAACTATTGAGCGTGTCAAGCGTACAACCAGCATTGAATATCATGTAGACATTGCAGACAGTCTTGGCACATCTGAACTTGCACTAGATGCTTCAGGCATGTTGCTAGATCTTCACAGTGATGCTGAGAATGCACAGCCCAACCTTGCTGAACACACCTCAGAGACCGAAGCCTCTCTTGCTGCCGCCTCCAAAGTTGGCGCTACGACCCCTATTCGAGTAAAATTGCCAGAATTGAGCATCGATTCCACAGTCATCGCGGCACCTTTACCCGAAAAAGCAAAAGTTGATTCAGAAAAGAAAGAAAAGCGCACAATTATTATTCGTCGCTACTATGCGCCTTCTCTTGCTTGGGTACCCCCTCTTGTGCGCATCTGGCGGCCACGCTGGTTTTGGTGGTAAAGTTCTATACATTCTGCCTCAAAAAGGCTCAGCGCACTGTTGAGCCTTTTTCTATTTCTTCAGTTTTTTGTGCTCCCGCAAGTTTTTTTTGATTTAGCAAGAAAATTTTTTTCTTCGTAACTCCTTTTTCTAAAAGCACTTAAAGCGTAGACAGCCGCTCGAATTATCGATTTCTTATCGATTTCTTATTGCGCTCGAAGGTCTCAAGTGCATTTTTGCAGCATCTTCAGCGTGTAGTACTCGCCTAACTTCTTCAATCTAAACTGCATTTGACGCTATGACACAGCGACCTGCTAGACTTAAAATCGTCTTTGTCGATGACGAGCCCATGATTCTTGAGGGTTTATCACAACTTTTCGACACAATGTATGACGTACAGACGTTTTCTAATGGACATGATGCTATTGAATATGTGCGTGAGCATCCAGAGATTGCCATCGTAGTCAGTGACCAACGCATGCCAGGGCTCAAAGGGATTGATGTGCTAAAAGCCATTAAGGAGATCTCGCCTGATACAATTCGCATGTTGCTCACAGGTTTTGCTGACGCTGATGCGATACTTGACTCAGTTAATGTCGGTGAAGTCTTCCGCTATGTCAAAAAGCCGTGGAATCCTGAAGAATTGGTAGCACTCATGTCGCTTGCGGCTACGACCCACCTTGAGCGCAAGAGAGCCAGAGCTGCTAAAGCTGCTGCACTAGCCAGCACCCCGCCGCCTGTACCTGAAAGTTTCTCGCTCCAGCAGGCTGCACTCTCTGAACTGAAAAAGCAGCAGTCTATCGAGGCACAGTTTCTCAATAAACTTGCACAATCTTCTGGCAATCAGATTGAGCGGGCTTTCCATAGTGCGAGCGGTAAACCAAAAATTTTAGTCGTCGATGACGAGCAAGGTGTGCTGACTGCGCTGTCTCAACTGCTCTCTGACTCTTATGAAGTACTCACTGCAAAATCCGCTGATGAAGCACTCGCACTGCTCAAGCAAGATTCCTTCATGACACTGCTGCTGACTGACCAAAGAATGCCGAAGAAAACAGGCACAGATTTTCTCATTGAGTCACGTGAGCTTGCGCCTATGGTACCCAAGATTCTCATCACGCTTACACCGATGTTGAGGATATCATTCGCCTCATCAATGAAGGTCAAATTTATCGCTATGTGCAAAAGCCATGGGATCCTGAAAAACTGCGAGAGCTCATTTCTGAAGCCGTTGAACTTTACCTTCACCAAGTTAAAGCCAAACTTGGCGAAGACGGTAATGCTGCATCTACGGCTGAGCATGATCATGACAAAAGCAATGCACAACACACCACCACCAACCAAACGCTCAGTGCACTTGCAGCACTAAGCAAAATGGCTAAGGAAAAATCATCAACCTAAACCTCAGGAGAACGACACTATGCTAACCACAGATGCTCAACCCAATCGTCCCAGTGCCTCAAATGGAAATGGGAATAGCTATCACACCGAACCTGCCTTTGTTACAAAAGAAGAGTATCTACGCGTCTTGCAAGAGCGTGACCTCTTGCTTCAACTTATCGATAACCTGCCCGATAGCATTTATGCCAAAGATGCTTCAGGACGATTTTTGATTTCAAATCGAAAAAACACGGAGCTGTTAGGCAAATCAGATGCCAGTGAAGTTATTGGCAAAACAGATTTTGATTTCTATGACCGCGAGCTTGCTGAGAAATATCGTCAAGATGAACTTGCATTGCTTAGCAGCAATCAAGATGCCGTACATTTTGAGGAGCCAAATTTCAATAACACATCTGGTGAAAAGCGTTGGATTTTGACCACCAAAGTGGTTCGACGCAATGAGCATGGCACACCAATAGGGCTATTTGGTATCGGACGCGACATCACGCTAAGAAAGCAAACTGAAGAAGCTTTGCATTGGAGTGAAGAGACCTTCCGCAAAACGGCTAACACATTGCCCGGCATGATCTACCAAATTCTCTTTCATCCTGATGGCAAAATAACTTATCCGTTTGTAAGTGAAGGTAGCCGCGCAATCTACGGGATTGCACCTGAAGTAATTATGCAGGATAGCTCGGTCATCACCAAGATGTGGCACCCTGACGACGTTGATGAATACATGCGTCGTGTCGAAGAGTGTCGACGCACCTTGAAGCCCTTCAATATGGATTGTCGCATTATCCTTCCTGATGGTCAAATCAAGTGGCTTCACATTCAATCCACCCCTCAATTAGAGCCTGGAGGCTACTTGCGTTTCTACGGCGTGCGTACAGACATTACGGCACAAAAAGAAACTGAGGCAAAACTGCGTCTGCAACAGCAGCAAATGAATGCCGCTGCCGACCTTGCCAAACTCGCCTTCTGGGAAGGTGATGTAAGCCGCCAGACACTCATTTTCAATGCTCAAGTCTTTATGCTACTGGGCACCAGCCTTGAAAAGGAAGGCTCTTACGAAATCAGTCTGCAAGATTACCTCGGTCGCTTTGTCCTCGCCGAAGATGTGTCTGAAATGGTCAAGCACTTAGAGATGGTCTTATCTAGTAAAGACCTCATGCGTGGTGAGATCACATATCGCATTCGTCGTGCAGATGACGGCAGCATTCGCTACCTCAAGGTGATCTACAACATCATCCGCAATGCAGAGGGGATTCCTGTTCAGCTTTTCGGTCCAATTCAAGACATCACCGACCAAAAACAAGCTGAAGAAGCCCTGCGTCAAAGCGAAGAGACTTTCCGCAGAACTGTCAATGCTGTACCAGGCATGATTTATCAACTTGTATCTATGCCTGATGGCACATTTCAAATGCCCTATGTGAGCTACGGTAGCCGCACTATTTTTGGTCTTGAGCCTGAAGCTATCATGAATGATCCTATGACATTTTTTGGAACTGTTCATCCCGAAGATGTTGCAGCCACACAAGTTGCTATTTCAGAATCAGCGGCAAATCTCTTACCCTTTACTTATGAAGTGCGTCATAATTTACCATCAGGCAAGCAGATTTGGACGCGCTACAATGCCAAGCCCAGTTTACGTGAAGACGGCGCAATTGTCTGGTATGGAGTTTGTGTTGACATCACTCAGCTCAAAGAGCTTGAAGCGGAGTTGCACGCTCGTCTGAAAGAAATTCAGGATACACAAAAGTATCTGATTCAGACGGAGAAGATGTCTGCACTTGGGCAGATGGTGGCTGGCGTTGCGCATGAGCTTAACACGCCGATTGGTTATGCCTCAAACAATGTCTCCATCATTCGCGATCGTTTCAAGAACATCTCTTCCTTGCTGCGCAAGGCTATCGAAGCACAGGAGTGCATTTACAACAATCAGTTGGAACAAGCCTTTGTCAAGATGCAAGAGGTGTCTAACTCTCCGAATGGGACGCTTGCCGAACTTGATGAAACTATTCGTCGCACAGATCGACTTTTTGCGGGCATCTCGTCGGGCTTTGAGCAAATGTCAAATCTTGTCAAGAGCATGCGCAATTTCTCTCGCCTTGATGAAGCTGAGATGAAAAAGGCAGATATCAATGAAGGCTTGCGCAATTGTCTTTTGATGATTGGGCATAAACTCAAGGACAAAAACGTTGAGCTTATCACGGAGTATGGTGATCTTCCAATGGTGGATTGCTATCCTGCACAACTCAATCAGGTATTTCTTAATCTCATTGATAATGCTATTCATGCCGCTGAGGAGAGACCGAATGGACAAATCCGCGTTACAAGCTCGCTCGAGCAGGACTATATCATTGTGCGCGTTACAGACAACGGCAAGGGCATTCCGAAACATGTGCAGAGCAAAATCTTTGACCCCTTCTTCACTACGAAGCCTGTAGGCAAGGGCACAGGACTAGGTCTTTCGATTTGCTACAACATTGTGCAAAAGCACAAAGGCGAACTTTACTTTGAGACTGAAGAAGGCGTTGGCACCACTTTCTTCGTGAAAATTCCTGCAGTAGATTTTTTGGACACACAAAGTTAAGCTATACCTTTTTAAGGTGGTTATCTCTATCCTCTAAGCCAACAGAGCAGCAAGCCTGATGCGGTTTGCTGCTTGGCTTACAGGTGCTTGTATAAAGAATTTTAAGCAACAAAGGATTGCTACAATATGCACTCAAAACCTAAAATGCTTATTGTCGACGACGAGCCAAATGTGCTCGAGTCACTCTGCCAACTTTTTGATTTTGAGTTTCATGTGCTCACCGCGTCTGATGGGCAAATGGCGCTTTCACTGTTGCAACATCATCCTGAAGTTGCTATTGTCATCAGCGATCAGCGTATGCCCGGCATGAGTGGTGTCGAGCTACTCAAACATGTCAAGCAACTTGCCCCCAATACCATGCGAATTTTGCTTACAGGCTACGCTGACTTGGAAGCGGTGTTAGATTCGGTTAATGTAGGCGAGGTCTTTCGGTATGTCCGCAAGCCTTGGGTCGCCGAGACGCTCAAGTCTATTGTCGCCTTAGCCATGGCAAGTTATATGTTGCGCTGTCAGAAAGAGAATCGCAATAAACAGAATGGTGCTGTCCTGCAGTCTCCGCTCAAACAGTCACAGCCTGTGCCACAGCGGCGCCGAACAGATCCCGGTTTTGTATTACCGCCTAACCAAGTTCTGCCGCCGATTCCAGATCCACTGCCTCAACGTCGGGCAACCGATCAGGCATCTTCAAGTTTCGAGGAAGAATTTTTAGCTCATCAAGCTCCAGATCAGTTTCTTAAGCTGCCACAAGTTGAGCGTGTCTTCGAGAGCTTTGAAGAAGAGTTTTTTGCGTCCTTTCGCGAGCAAGCGATCTCGGAACTCAAAAAATTTGAGAGCTTTGAAGAAGAGTTTTTTGCTCGTCTTAATTTGCGCTTAGCACAATTAGAGTCAACGCTCAAGTCGCCCAGACAGCCTGATGCTCTTGAGTTACCGCCGTCAGAGATTTTCAATAAAGTTTTCTATGGACGCAGTGGTAAACCTAAAATTCTCATTGTAGATGATGAAGTACGCGTCTTGAGTGCACTTTCCGAGCTGCTGAGCAGCGACTACGATGTGCTCACCTGCACCTCTGCTGATGCTGCGCTTGACATTTTGGAACACAGTGCGTTTGTTGCCTGTATCCTTACGGACATGCGCATGCCGCATAAATCGGGCTGCGATTTTCTCAGCGAATCCCAATCGCTCGCACCAATTGTGCCCAAAATCTTGATGACAGCATTCTCTGATGTGGAGCATATCTCGTCGCTTATCAATCAAGGGCTGCTCTTTCGGCACATTGAGAAGCCATGGGATGTCAGCAAACTCTCTGCCTCGTTGCAAGAAGCAGTTGAAGTTTGCCGCCAAAATGTGGAAAGGGGTCTCAAAGTTCACCGTGAGACTGTCAGTCGGTATTCATTCTAAGATATTCTCAGAACATGAGCGTGCAATTTTTCGACCGTCTAATGCACTTCTCTCTCTATGAGTGAAATGCTCTTGATGTGCAAGTACAGGCCTGGGGATTTCGCCAAACTTCAGTCGTGCATCCTTTGAGCATGTAGTTGAGAGCACTGATTGTTTATTTTGCCAGCGGATCATTTGACAGATCAATACTGTAGCGCTTGCGGATCTCCCATAGGGCTTTGGAAGAGATACCTAAAATTCTTGACGCTTCACTAAAACTTTTACTTTCTTTGAGTACCGCCTGAATGTAAGCTAACCTGACTTCTTCGAGCGACTTACCTATCGGAATACTGAATGTGCGTCTATTTTCCTCCGTTGGCATGTGGTATGGAATAGAAGGCAGGGTAATCTGGGACACATCGATGCATTCTCCAGCTGGCGTAAAGATAACAGCGCGTTCTATCACATTTCGCAGTTCGCGTACATTACCTTTCCATTCGTGTGCGCGCAGCATGGCTTTTGCTTCTTCTGAAATACCTGCAATCGGCTTATTCATTTCGCGTGAAAACTGTGCAACAAACTTTTCAGCAATCAGAATGATGTCGTCACCTAATTCGCGTAGCGGCGGCATGTGAATTGAAACGACATTGATTCGGAAGAATAAATCTTCTCGGAACTTTTGACTGGCTACTTTCTCTTCAATTTTTGCGTTGGTTGCCGCAATGACGCGCACATTCGAGTAAATCGGTTGATTGCCCCCGAGCCTTCGAAAGGTGCGTGTCTCTAAGACCGAGAGCAATTTTGACTGCACCACGAGCGATGTGGCATCAATTTCATCGAGGAAAATCGTGCCGTTGTGGGCGACTTCGAAGAGACCTTTTTTTCGTTGTGCGTGCATCAGTAAATGCTCCAGGCTCATAGCCAAAGAGTTCAGCTTCGAGCAGGTTATCGGGGATAGCGGCGCAATTAATTTCCACGAATTCACCTTTTGCCTCTCTTGGGGAGAGCCGATGAATGAGACGCGCCACAACGGTTTTGCCTGTGCCTGTCTCACCACGTATTAACACAGTGGAATCTGTGCAAGCCACTTGTTGAATCGTGGCTCGTACGGCTTGGATGGCAGGGCTATTGCCAATCAACTCGAGGGTATCGGCTTGTCGGACTTTTTTCTTGAGCTGCTCAACTTCAGATTTGTAGCGCGCAGTTTCTTCTTTGAGCGACGCACTTTCAATTGCACGCGAAATCAGCGTGCGCAGTACCGTGAAGTTTGCGGTTACACTTGCCCCCGACGTTGTTTTTTCAACATAGTGAAACGCTCCAGCTTTGAGCGCTTCCACTGCCGACTCAATGCTGCCATAGCCCGTTAGCACAATCACAGGAACCGACGGGCTTTTTTGCCGAATCAGGCTTGTCAGTTCAACACCGTTGATATTTGGCATGGTGTAGTCAGTCAGCACCACTGCGGGCTGCTCATGCTCGAGCGCATTTAGACAATCTTCCGCTCGAGCAAACATCTTCACAGTAAAATCGCGTGAGAGCACACGCTCCAGCAAAAGACGAAAATTTGGGTCATCGTCGACGATATAGATCAATGGACGCATTCCGCATGTCGCTTGTCATTATAGGTCTTCAGGCAATCCTGTGTTTATGCTTTGGTTGATGCGGAAGGTAGATAGGGTAGTTAGTACTTGACTATACAGCGCAATCGGTGCAACCTCACTTTCAAGTGATGCGATAAAGGCTTCAACTTCTTCACGATGTCCTTTGCCGCCATTAAACTCACGCACGCGCGTTGCACCCTGTTCCGAGAGCGTTACCGTCTTAAAGTTCTCCATAATCGCAATTCGATTGCCACCAAAAATCTCAATACGCTCTTTCGGATACAACTTGTCGCCATTGCAAAGATACTGAATTGTACCGACACTACCGTTTGCTAAGCGAATCGTGATGAGCAAATTCTCACGCACTTTGGTTGGCAACATTTCTGCATAGACACGCACCGGTTCAGACCCTGTAAGATACTGAATGGTGTCAATAAAATGACACACTTCACCAATCAGCCGTCCACCACCTTCCTCTGGATCTTGCGTCCAATGATCGGGTGGCAACGGTCCTGCATTCACACGGTACTGCACTGAAATGGGCTCAAGTAGTGCCTTGAAATATGACCTCATCGTTACCACAGGCTGACTAAACCGGCGATTGAAACCTGTCATGACTTTCAAGTGCGGTCGCTTTTGCGCTTCTTCCACAATGCGCATCAGACTTCCTTCATCAATTGCAAGCGGCTTTTCGACAAAGACATGCTTTTCAGCTTGCAAGGCTTTGAGCACCAATTCCGCATGTGTATTGTGTCGCGTTGCAATGAATACGGTGCCAATCGTTTCATCGCTCAGCACATCCTCAACGTTTGAAGTTGCTCGTTTGAATCCAAAAGTCTGCTTTACACTCTCTGCCGTAATGCCCGTTGCATTGCAGACCGTTACAAGTTCCACACCATCAATGTTCTTCAAATTTGGAATCAAGTAACCTGTGGCAAAACTGCCTGCACCAATGAACCCAATGCGTTTGGGATTGGCTTTTGCGTGTGCTGGCACACCATTTCGCTGCGGCGCAAGACGTTCAGTGTGCACAGATTTCTCTTGAAATTCACCATAATCCAAGAGAATGCCAATGTAGCGTTCTTTGCGCTCACCTGTAATGAGCTTGTAGGCTTCTTCACCTTGCTCAATTGGGAAGATATGCGTAGTGATATTTGAGAGTGAAATTTTCTTTTCTGCAAGCAATTGCAAAAAAGCTTGCATGTTGCGGTTTTCTGTCCATCGCACGTAGCCAATAGGGTAGTCGATGCCTTTTTCTTCGTAGTGCGTGTCGTATCGACCTGCACCATAGGAGCGAGAGAGTTTGAACTCTAATTCCTTCATGTAGTAGGGCGTGCGTGGCAAGTTCATGCCTGTAACTCCGACCATCACCACGCGTCCTCTATCGCGCATGATATTGGCAGCAAATTCTACGGGGTCATTAGACGAGGTTGAAGCCGTGATAATGACGGCATCTGCACCATAGCCATTGGTGAAGGCCATCACTTGCTCTTTGAGACTGTCTTCACTACGCGAAAGTGCAAGGTCGCAGCCGTGTGTCTTTGCCAAAGCAATCGCATCGGGATTGATATCGACGCCGATGACGCGGCAGCCATTGGCTTTGAGAAGTTGAATCAGCAACTGCCCAAGCAGTCCTAAGCCAATCACCATGATGCTCTCACCGAGCGTTGGTGCAGCTTGACGCACTCCTTGCAGCGCAATCGCACCGAGCGTCGTGTAAGCCGCATCGCTTAGCGATACATTATCTGGCACTTTGGCAACCAAATTTTTTGGCACGACCACCAGCTCCGCATGCGAGGCATATCCGCCGCCTGCGCAAGCTACCCTGTCGCCCACACGAAATTCTGAAATATCATCTGCGACTTCAACGACCACGCCCGCTGACGAATAGCCCATTGCAGCATCTGCGCCCAGCTTATTGAATACGCGCTGTGCAGTCTCCAAAAGTCCTTGCTCTTTGACTTGTTTCAATACCAGTTTGACAAGGTCGGGGCGTGCCATTGCTTTTCCCAAAAGGGATTTTTGCCAAGTTCTACCTTGGTGCGCTCTGTGCCCGCACTAATTAGGCTGAAGCGATTGCGCACCAGCACCATTCCTCTTTTGAGCGCAGGTGGCGGCACAGCTTTAATTTTGATTGCACCCGACCGTGAGTTCTGAACCAGCTGTTGCATTGAGATGTTGGTTGTATATGAATTAATTGCGCAAAATTAACGAAAAATCACATCTGTACTGCCCGATGCGCTGCATTTGCAGCACTTGCCTTCTTAGATGTAGCCAAAACTACGACATACAAAACTTTACATCGCGTAAGCATTTTGATATATTTTCAGAAAGTTACCGTTTAACCTCTTATGCCGATGGAATACGAACTGATTGTAGGACTTGAAGTCCATTGCCAACTCAACACGAAGACAAAAGCCTTTTGCGGCTGCTCAACTGCATTCGGCGCACCTGCCAATACAAATGTTTGCCCTGTCTGCTTAGCTTTGCCTGGCAGTTTGCCTGTGCTCAATAGAAAAGTCTTGGAGTACGCTGTTCGGCTTGGGCTAACCACCAATTGCCAGATTCGTCCGCGCTCGATTTTTGCACGCAAAAATTATTTCTATCCTGATTTACCTAAAGGCTACCAAATTTCGCAGTATGATGAGCCGATTTGCTACGATGGCAGAGTAGACTACGAGCTTGATGGCGTGCAAAAAAGTGTTCGCCTCATCCGCATTCATATTGAAGAAGATGCTGGCAAATCCATTCACGATATTGGCTCTGAGACTTACATTGATGCCAATCGCTGCGGTGTGCCCCTCTTAGAAATTGTCTCTTATCCTGACATTCGCTCTACAAAAGAAGCTTCTGCGTATTTGCAAAAACTACGGCAGATTGTGCGTTGGATTGGCATCTCTGACGGCAATATGGAAGAAGGCTCGCTGCGCTGCGACGCCAATGTCTCCATTCGCCCGAAAGGCTCGGACAAATTTGGTACACGCACAGAAATTAAAAACATCAATTCATTTAAGAACGTCGAGAAAGCTATTGAGTTTGAGGCGGCACGCCAACAAGCCATTTTGGAATCGGGCGGCACCATTGTGCAAGAAACCCGTCTTTGGGATAGCGAGCGGCAAGAGACGCGTTCGATGCGCTCTAAAGAAGAAGCACATGACTACCGCTACTTCCCTGAACCTGACCTTGTGCCTATTGAGGTTACGCCAGAGATGCTTGCGCACATTCGCGCTGAGTTGCCCGAACTGCCCGAGCAGCGTCGTGCTCGCCTCGAAGCCCAATATAAAATCCCTGCTTATGATGCAGGTGTGCTCACTGCTGATCGTGATATTGCCGACTACTACGAAGCCGTAGTCCGTGTCTGCGGTGATGCCAAAATCGCCTCGAATTGGGTTATGGGCGAAGTCTTGCGCACACTCAAAGAAAAAGCCATTGAAATGCGCGAATTTCCTATCCAACCCGAACGTCTCGGCGAACTCATTCAGCTCGTGCAGAAAGGCATTATCAACAACAATACAGCAAAAGAAAAAGTCTTCACACAAATGCTTGAGACACCGCTCTCGCCCATGGCAATTGTTGAACGCGATGGCTTAGCGCAAGTCTCCGATACGTCTGTCATTGAACAAGAAGTGCTTGCCGTCTTAGCTGCAAGTCCTTCGCAACTTGCTGACTATCGCTCTGGCAAAACTAAACTCTTCGGCTACTTTGTTGGCGAGACGATGAAGCGCATGAAAGGCAAAGCCAATCCGCAGATTATCAATGATATCCTGAAACGCAAGTTAGAGCAGGTCTGAGCATGGCGCTCTTGTCAGTCATCCTCATCCACAATCAGTTTCCTGTTACGATACACAAATACAAAAGCCGCAATCACAAATTGCGGCTTTGCTTTGTTACAAGATTTCTCCGGATTTATTGTGCCTTGTCAGCATACTTAACAGAACAGCCATATGGCTTTGTAGTAGATGTTGAGATAGGCTTGCCAGCAAGCAGTTCATCGAGCGCTTTGGCAACATAGTTGACCTTTGCATTTGCACCACCTTTGGTGCTGTTGTCATCATCGATTGCGCCATTATAGACTAAAATGCCGTTCTTGTCGATGATGTACATGTGCGGGGTTGTTTTGGCTTCGTAGAGTCTGCCAACCGTACCATCGTGGTCAAAGAGTAAGTTCGTTGCCTTCACTTGATTTTCTTTGAGCACGCCGGGTGCGGTTTCTTTGGTCAGATGCCCTTGCTTGCCTTGCGCCGAGGAGTTGATAAGTAGCCAGCTTACACCTTTTTCAGTATAAGTTTGCTGCAATTTCTGCATGTTGCCTGTCTTATAGTGCCCAACCACGAACGGACATTCAGGATTATACCACTCCAAGACCACAATCTTTCCCTTAAAGTCAGAGAGCTGATGCATTTTGCCTTGATAGTCCATGAGCTTGAAGTCAGGTGCAGGTTTACCAATTTCAACTGCACTTATCTTGAACGAAAAAGCGTAGCCAAATGCAGCCAGTGCAAAGAGTGCAAGTACTACTTTTGGGACAGATGAGATTTTCATAACGATGTATTTTAAGTTAAACAAGCAAAAGTAGGTGTATAGAAAAGACGCATGAATATAACATTTTTGCCTGTGCTGAAAGTCCCTAGTTTCATCCCCTATCGTTGTGGCACCTTTAGGCTGGGTGGTTGCTAGACTTGCAACTGCAGCCCTGAACGAGCTACTTCTTTTGCAATAGTTTGAAGCACTGCCTTTTCTACTGCCTAAAATTTATGCTGCTGTAACTTCAGCGTCTGCTACACTGGGCTCGTAGTTCAAGTTTTGTGCAAGCCAGCGCTCCACTTCTTCAATTGACATGCCTTTGCGCTTTGCATAATCTTCTACCTGGTCTTTTCCAATTTTGCCAACACCGAAGTAGACCGCTTCTGGATGCGCAAAGTAAAGTCCTGACACCGACGCGGCAGGATACATTGCAAAGTTTTCTGTCAGGAAAATACCTACACGTTTTTCAACCTCTAAGAGATCGAAGAGCAAGCGTTTTTCTGTGTGGTCAGGGCAAGCTGGGTAACCAGGCGCAGGACGAATACCTTGATATTTTTCTTCAATCAAATCGTCGTTCGTTGTGTGTTCATTGGGTGCATAGCCCCAGTAGTCTGTACGAATTTTCTTGTGCAGCATTTCTGCGAAGGCTTCTGCGAGCCTATCAGCAAGGCCTTTCGCCATGATGCTGTTATAGTCATCTTTTGCATCCTCAAAGGCTTTGACGAGCGTCTCTAACCCATGACCTGCTGTTACAGCAAAGCCACCGATGTAGTCAATGAGCCCTGTGGATTTTGGGGCAATGTAGTCAGCAAGGGCGCGGTTGGCGCGTTCTGCACCTTTTTCATTTTGCTGACGCAGTGTGTGAAACACCGTAAGCACCGTTGCACGTGATTCATCGGCATAGACTTCAATGTCATCGCCGATAGCATTTGCGGGGAAAAGCCCAAACACGGCTTTTGCTGTCAGTAAGTTCTCTGCAACAATGCGCTCCAAGAGTTGATTAGCATCACGGAAAAGCTTTTGTGCTTCTTCACCGACCACTTCATCGTGCAAGATGTTAGGGTAGCGCCCCGCAAGTTGCCAAGTCTGAAAGAAGGGTGTCCAGTCAATATACTCGCACAGTTCAGACAGTGAGACTTGCTCCAGTGTGGTGATGCCCAGCTTTTTGGGTTTGTAGATGTCTTCAGCACGCCAAATAATTGGCGTTCGATTCTCACGCGCTTCAGCCAGCGACACATATTTGCGTGTTACACGCTTTTTGAGATACGCCTCGCGCAGCTCATCATACTCGGCTTTGACTTGAGACACAAACCTTTCTTTTTCTTCAGGTGTGACGAGACTTTGCACCACAGGTACACTGCGCGAGGCATCGAGCACATGCACCACCGCACCTGAATAGTGCGGTGCAATCTTCACGGCGGTGTGAATCTTTGAAGTTGTTGCGCCACCAATAAGTAACGGGATTTTGAAACCCAGTCTCTCCATTTCTTTGGCAACATGAACCATTTCGTCAAGCGAGGGCGTAATTAGTCCCGAGAGCCCAATGATATCGACTTGTTCTTTCTTTGCAGTCTCCAAGATTTTTTCAGCAGGCACCATTACACCAAGGTCAATGACTTCAAAGTTGTTGCATGCAAGCACCACGCCCACAATGTTTTTGCCAATGTCGTGCACATCGCCTTTGACTGTTGCCATCAACACTTTTGCAGCTGCTTTAGCATTCGCGTTCTTGGCTTTTTCAGCTTCAATGAAGGGCACAAGATGGGCGACGGATTTTTTCATCACGCGCGCAGACTTCACGACTTGCGGCAAGAACATTTTGCCTGCTCCGAAAAGATCGCCGACCACGTTCATGCCATCCATCAGCGGACCTTCAATGACGGCAAGTGGGGTTGGATATTTCAGGCGCGCTTCTTCGGTATCTTCTACGATGTAAGTATCAATGCCTTTAATCAGAGCATGCTTCAAGCGTTCTTCGACCGTGCCCTTGCGCCATTCTTCTTCTTGCACTTCGGTTGTTTTCACCTCAGAGCGTTTCTTTAATTCTTCAGCAAATTCCACCAAACGCTCGGTTGCATCAGGGCGTCGATTGAGCAGGACATCTTCGACGCGCTCCAAAAGTTCTTTATCAATTTCTTCATAGACCTCAATCATGCCGGCATTGACAATGCCCATATCGAGCCCGGCTCGAATTGCATGATACAAAAATGCCGAGTGCATCGCTTCGCGCACAGGATTATTGCCCCTGAACGAGAATGAAATGTTTGAGATACCGCCCGAGACTTTGGCATATGGCAAGTTTTCTTTAATCCACTTGGTTGCTCTGATGAAGTCTACGGCATAGTTGTTATGTTCTTCAATGCCAGTAGCCACCGTGAGAATATTCGGGTCAAAGATGATATCCTGTGGTGGGAAGCCGACTTCTTTGGTGAGAATATCGTAAGCGCGCTTGCAGATTTCTATTTTGCGCTCGAAGGTATCGGCTTGTCCGCGTTCATCAAATGCCATGACAACCGTAGCAGCGCCATATTCCATAATCTTCTTTGCCTGCTCTTTGAACTTCTCTTCACCTTCTTTGAGTGAAATAGAGTTTACAATGGCTTTACCTTGTACGCATTTGAGACCAGCTTCAATGACTGACCACTTGGAGGAATCAATCATAATTGGCACGCGCGCAATGTCTGGTTCAGCTGCAATTAGGTTCAGGAACTTCACCATTGCCGCTTCAGAGTCGAGCATGCCCTCATCCATATTGACATCGATAATCTGTGCGCCGTTTTCAACTTGCTGACGCGCAATTGCAAGCGCTTCTTCGTATTTCTGCTCTTTGATAAGTTTTGCAAACTTCGGCGAGCCTGTCACATTTGTGCGCTCACCGATGTTGATGAAGCCCGTCTCGGGTGTTATCACAAGGGGCTCAAGTCCAGCAAGTTGCATGTTGCTCATGCGTGCCTTGGGCTTGCGTGGCTTAAAGCGCGCAGCAACCTCAGCAAAGGCTTTGATATGCTCCGGTGTTGTGCCGCAACAACCGCCGATAATGTTGACAAATTCATTACGCAAAAAGTCTTCAAACTGCGCCGCCATATACTCCGGCGTCTCATCATACTCGCCGAAGGTGTTGGGCAAACCTGCGTTCGGATAGAGACTGGTATAACACGTCGCATGACGCGCCAGCGTTTCAATAAACGGGCGCATCTGTGCTGAACCTAAGGCGCAGTTCAAGCCAACACTCAGCAAATTTGGCGCATGTGAAATTGAAATCCAGAAGGCTTCGGTCGTCTGTCCTGACAGCGTTCTACCGCTCTGGTCGACAATCGTGCCTGAAATCATGACCGGCACTCGCCGTCCAACCGTGTCGAAGTACTTGCGAATCGCTGAGAGTGCTGCTTTGGTATTGAGTGTATCGGTAATGGTTTCGATAAGCAAGAGATCTACCCCGCCATCAATGAGACCGCAGATTTGCTCGTAGTATGCCTCAAAGAGTTGGTCGTAGGTAATAGCGCGAAAGCCGGGATCATTGACATCAGGCGACATTGAAGCCAGTTTCGTTGTCGGTCCGATAGCCCCTGCTACGAAGCGTGGTTTGTCGGGCGTCTTCTGCATTATTTCTCGCACCGCTTCTTTAGCCAGCTTTGCCGATTTGAAGTTCATCTCATAGACCAGATGCTCCATAGCATAATCTGCTTGCGAGATGCGATTTGCGCTGAATGTGTTGGTTTCAATAATATCCGCGCCGGCTTCGAGGTATTGCAGGTGAATTTCTTTAATGATCTGCGGTTGTGTGAGCGACAGCAGTTCGTTATTACCTTTGAGTGTGCCTTTGGTGGGCGCAGCACCATACGCATGAGCAGGGTTAGCGCAGCTGTGCCCATTGCGCTCAATGCCCGTCCCCGACTGCGCATGTGCTCTATGAAGGACTTCATCGAGCTTGCGCTCCATCGCTTCTGCGATAGGGTTGTGTGGCTGGACCGGACTGAAGTTTTTGAATCGCTCGCCTCGATAATCTTCTTCGGTAAGTTTGTAGCGCTGAATCATCGTCCCCATCGCGCCATCGAGTACAAGCACGCGCTCTTTGAGTAGCTCGTAGATTGTCGGCCGTGACATATCGTTAGGTTAAAATTGGACTGCGAAATCGGTGTTTCGGCAAGCGAGGGCAAAAAACAGAAAAGCCTCTCCGAACTGGAAAGGCAGCCGTGCGATGGTGATGCTGGACACGACTCCATTTCGGAGCAACTTTCGGGCGCTCGCCGCCGAAAGCCTTTAACGCCGTGTCCATACCTAATGGTGCGTTAAAGTTCGTGTGCAATATACAGCAGATTTTTGAAAGTGAAAAGTATTTTCATGCGGACAGGGGTTTACCCACAACCATCTTTTGCTTTAATGCGTAAGATGTTTTACATAACTTAACGCTATAAGTGTACATCCATCGTACGTAGCGACTTTCTCAAGCCAACCTTTGCAAAAGTTATGGTAGTAGAAAAAGACCTTGAGCGATCTTTGGCTTGGTTTACTCTGGATGCTGAACAAGCATTGGAGCAAGCCAGTGTGTCGCTGTCGCAGGGATTGAGTTCGGAAGAAGTGCGACAACGGCAAGCAAAATACGGGCTGAACATCATTCCTAAGAAAAAGCAAAAAACACCCTTAGAGCTTTTTTTGCAGCAATTCACGCAGCCGCTCGTTGTGATTTTGCTTGTTGCGACTGTTATCACGATGCTCTTACAGGAGTGGGTTGATGCAACAGTCATCTTCGGCGTTGTGTTTGTCAATGCGGTTATTGGCTTTATTCAAGAGTCTAAAGCCTTAAAAGCCATTGAAGCATTAGCCAAAGCCGTTGCCAGCGAAGCTACTGTGATACGCAATGGTGAAAAGCAGCGCATACCATCATCAGAGCTCACGATTGGCGATGTGGTCTTGTTACAATCGGGTGATAAAGTACCTGCCGACTTGCGTCTGGTGCAGACGCGCGAGCTTCAAATTGATGAATCGGCACTGACAGGCGAATCCGTTCCTGTCGTCAAACAAGTTGCCGCACTGGACTCTGACACTGTGCTTGCTGACCGTACTAATATGGCGTATTCTTCAACGCTTGTTACCTATGGCACTGGCACTGGTATTGTTGTTGCAATTGGCAGCGCAACTGAAATCGGCAAAATTAACCAGATGATTGCCGAAGCCGATGTGTTGGAGACGCCGCTCACGCAATCTATCGCAAAGTTTAGCAAAGTGCTGCTCTATGTGATTTTGGGCTTAGCGGCAATTACCTTTGTGGTTGGTCTGCTGCGCGGTGAAAAGTGGGTTGATATGTTTATGGCAGCTGTGGCCCTGGCAGTTGGCGCTATTCCCGAAGGCTTGCCCGCTGCAGTTACAATTACCTTGGCAATTGGTGTTGCGAGAATGGCAAAACGCAATGCCATCATCCGTAAGCTGCCCGCTGTCGAAACACTCGGCAGTGCTTCGGTCATCTGCTCCGACAAAACCGGCACACTGACGCAAAATCAAATGACCGTGCAGAAAGTCTATGCAGGGGGCGTGCTCTACAATGTTACAGGTGTGGGCTACGATTCCAAAGGTGAATTTTTGCAAGGCGAACGCACTGTCTCGATCTCATCTAACCTTGCCCTGCAAGAGACCCTGACCTGCGGACTGCTCTGCAACGACTCAAATATCGTTACGGTCGATGGACAACATAAAGTAGAAGGAGACCCGACAGAAGGCGCTTTGGTGGTTTCTGCACAGAAAGCTGGTCTTTCACGCAAAACCTTGCTTCAAAGCCTACCGCGCATCGACACCATTCCCTTTGAATCAGCTTATCAATATATGGCTACGCTGCACCAGCGCAAGGACACAGAACAGTCTATCGCTTATGTCAAAGGTTCGCTAGAACGGCTGTTGGAACGTGCCTCTGGCATGCTCTCCGAGCGAGGCGAAATTATTGTGTTAGATAAAGCGCAAGTGCTCTCGCAGTCCGAAGCGATAGCGGCGGAGGGGCTGCGTGTACTTGCCTTTGCTTACAAAACTTTTGATCGTTCAAAGACTTCACTTTCACACGATGACATTTCAGAGGGACTCGTTTTCTTAGGTCTGCAAGCCATGATTGACCCGCCACGTCCTGAAGCCATTGACGCTGTCGCAACTTGTCAAAGCGCAGGTGTGCAAGTCAAGATGATTACAGGAGACCATGAACTTACTGCACTTGCAATTGCAAAACGCTTAGGTATTGCCCCAAAGGATGCAACGGATGATGCTGTCGTTAATGGGAAATCGCTCTCGGCTTTAGCTGAAGAGCGCCTGCCCGAACTTGTCAAACGTGTCTCAGTCTTTGCGCGGGTTGCACCAGAAGATAAACTGCGTCTGGTCAAGGCATTGCAGCAAAATGGGGCGGTCGTGGCTATGACAGGCGACGGGGTCAATGATGCGCCATCGCTTCGACAAGCAAATATCGGCATTGCAATGGGCATCACTGGTACAGACGTTGCCAAAGAAACCGCCGATATGATTCTCACAGATGACAATTTCGCCACGATTGAAGCGGCTGTTGAAGAAGGGCGCAATGTTTATGATAATCTTGTCAAATTTATTACTTGGACGCTGCCCACAAACTTCGGTGAAGGATTGGTGATTCTAGCATCGGTTGTTGCAGGCTTAACACTTCCGATTTTGCCTGTGCAATTGCTTTGGATTAATATGACAACCGCCATCTTGCTCGGCTTGATGCTTGCATTTGAGCCAAAAGAGCCGGGCATTATGAACCGTCCACCCCGTGAAGCCAACGAACCGATTTTAACGACTTCTCTCGTTGTGAGAATTATTATCGTTGGCGTACTTCTTTGTGCTGGTGCACTGTTCTTTTTTGAACTTGCCTTACAGTCAGGACGTACTGACGCTGAGGCACGTACAATTGCAGTTAATGTTTTCGTGTTAGGCGAGCTGCTCTATCTCTTCAATTGCCGCTCTCTGCGCTATTCCATGTTCAAAATCGGGCTCTTTTCCAATCCGTTAATCTGGGCTGGTGTTGCAGGTATGTTGCTGCTGCAGTTGCTTTATACCTATGTGCCTTTTATGAATACCGCTTTTCAAAGCGCACCACTGACACTCGAAGATTGGGGTATCTCACTTGTGCCCGGACTTGTGATTTACATCGTGATTGGTCTTTTGAAATACTGGCGCTACGGCAGACACGCAAAATGAGTTTTGCAAACATCTTGTTTGCGCTATGCCTGAGATGATATTTAAGCTCTATCATAGAGCAGCACTTTCAAGACAGCCATTCTCACAGCCACGCCATTTGTTACTTGTCTCAGAATTAGGCTTTCAGACTTTCCAGAGGTGTCATCACGATCGGTTACGACGCTGGAAAGTTCAATTTCGCGATTGACAGGTCCGGGGTGCAAGACAAAAATCTTGTGTGATACTTTTGAGAGGGCTTCATCGGTGAGCGCAAAAAAGGTGTTGTATTCGCGCAAGGTTGGAATAAAGCCTGCGGCTTCACGCTCGAGTTGCAAGCGCAGCACGATAGCTGCATCGCATTGCTCTAGTGCCTGACTGATGTCAGCAAAGACTTTTACGCCGAAATGCTCAATGCCAACAGGTAACAGTGTTGGCGGTGCGCACACCGAGACGCTTGCACGCATCTTTCGCAATCCGAAGATATTGGAGCGTGCAACGCGGCTATGCAGAATGTCGCCTAAAATTAGGATGTGTAGACCAGACAAGCGTCCAAACGTCTCGTGCAGTGTGAACATATCAAGCAAGGCTTGTGTAGGATGTTCATGCATCCCATCGCCGGCGTTAATCACGACTTTCCGAGTATGCTTGGCAACGATTTCAGCTGCACCCGATTCACCATGACGAATGACGAATGCATCGACTTGCATTGCCTCAATATTGGCAATGGTATCCAGAAGCGTTTCGCCTTTTTGCAGGCTACTCGTGGCTGCCGAAAAATTGAGTATGCTGCCGCCTAAACGACGCACAGCGAGCTCAAACGATGTACGCGTGCGCGTTGAGTTTTCAAAGAATGCTAAGACCACGGTTTTGCCATTCAGAAAAGAAAACGATTGCGGCGGGGAACTCAGAAGTGCTGGCTTGAGCACCGCTGCTTCTTGCAAAATCAGTGCAATATCGCGCTCAGAGGCACGGTATAGTCCGAGCAGGTGTTGCATCGCTCTGTATCGAAATTTCAAGCAAAGATATTTGAAAAATCTCAATTACCTATTAGTTTCAATCTCTAAGTGTTGCAGCGCATATAGCCGCCATATAACTTCAAACTTAAACCTGTAAAGCATGAGAACACTGTCTTTCGCTCTTACTCTTTTAGCGATCTTTGTTAGTACAGCTTTGGCACAAGTGCCAAATTCTGTGAAATCCATGATTCAGCGCAAGGAGTATGACCGCGCTATCGCTGAACTTGAACGGTTGAGCAAAGAAAATCCGAATAACATAGAAGCCTTCTATGTGCTTGGCAACGTTTATTACGAGAAGGCACAAAACGACAAGCGTGCTGAAGACTACCGCCGTGCTACTGAAAATTACCGCAAGGTACTTACCATGAAATCCAACGATAAGCAAGCCGCCATCTTCCAACTGCAATCAGAGAACACGATTCGCACCATGTGGGCAATTGTGTTCAATGATGGTGTCAATGCTTTCAATGAATCGGTTCAAGATAAAGATGCCAACACACGCAAAATGCGCATGGATACGGCTATTGCTAAGTTTCAGCTTGCCATTGAAATTGCTCCCGATAGCATGCAGGTTTATCTGCCACTGGCACGTGGCTACATTGTTGAGGGTCAATATGCTAATGCTGAACCAGTTTTGCGCAGCTACCTTGCTAAGTACCCCGATGAAGTTGATGCTTATACCCTTCTGGATTATGCCTTGGAAAAGCAGGAAAAATTTTCTGAAGCTATTGAGGTATTGGAAACCCTGGTCCAGCGCGGCAAAGCAACACCTGACACTTACAACCGCCTGATGGTAGCTTACATCAAAGGCAATCGCATCAACGATGCTGAGAGAGTTCTGGAAAAAGTCTTAGAGAATCCTACTCCCGACACGAAGAAAACTGCTGTACCGCTCTTGCGCTACCTTGCGCAGGTGCTTGCCGACAGTGGCAAATATGAAGCGGCAATGCGTCAGACAGAGCGTGCTTTGCAGTTAGATCCGACTGTCTCCGATGCGGCTTACAACTATGCCGTCTACAGCATTCAGCATGTAGATAAACTTCGCAAAGCTTACGAGGATAGTATTAGAGCGACAAGAAAAAAAGGGAAGAAAGCCAAAACTCCTGAATATACAGGCGGCACATCTTACTATGAACAAGCTATTGCAATTCTGCGCCCTGCTGCTGAGCGCGAAAATACCAAGCAGTACTGGCGCTTGATGGCGAAACTCTATGCACTGCTCGGCAAAAATGCCGAATCCAAAGATGCACTTAACCGCGTCAATTCTGCTAAAGAAGATAGTTAATTCTTTCTCTTCCAAAGCCCTGCGCAAATGTCAGGGCTTTCTTTTTTTCTAACCACTATGATTTGTGCCACTCGTTTTTCTTTTTTTTTGCTCTTTTTCTTTCTTCTTTTTTCTGCACAGCTTGCTACTGTCTTCGCACAGCCTTTCTGGCAGAACTCTGATATGCGCGCCATTAAGGCTGCTGCCGACCGGCGCAATGTTGCTGCCCTTTTGTCGTATTTTGACAAATCTGATGCGCTGGATGCCTTTGCACTTTATGCACTCGTTAGCGTGCAATCCGATAGCGCCTTGCCTGTGATCTTGCGCAAACTCTCATCGCCCTCCTCTCGCGTGCGCGAATATGCTGCGCTTGCACTTGGTCAGACCTTGCGACTCTCTTCTAATTCTGCTCATTACGCCGATTCTGTACTTGCCTTCATTGCACGTGAGCGCAGTCGTGCCGTGCGTTATGAACTCATCATTGCACTGGGTCATTTTGGCAGCCTTGATGCGATAGAGAAGCTCGTGGACTTGAACCTGAACGATCGAGTCTTGAAAGATGCTGTTGCTGAAGCCATTGCACGTGCTGCTATTCGCCGAGTACGTTCTGCAAAACTCACTGCCGCAGTCGCCAAACTTTACAACGAGACCAAGCGCGCGCCGATGTTTAACTTTTCTATCTATGCCTTAGCACGCATTGCTGATACAAACTTGCTCACGCCACATCAATCTATCATTTTCGAAGCCTGTCGTGCCCCGAATCCAGAAACGCGTGCTTATGCTGTGGTTGCTGCATCGTTTTTGCCCACTCCAGAAGCGCTTACGGCACTCCTTAATGCTACACAAGATCGCGATTGGCGTGTTGCCACGAATGCGATTCGCGCCTTGAGTCGTTTTTTCCCAGATGATGCTCGCCAGATTTATGATGCTGCACTTGCACTGCTGCGCTCGCCAAATTATCACTTGCAAAAAGAAACGCTCCAGATGCTGGCACGACGCAACATGCTGCGCGACGCTGCTGAGCAGCGTGAGACTCTCATCGCCACTATTGAGTCTTTGCTTGATTCACCTTCGCCTGATCTCTGCACTGAAGCCTTGCGCACACTGGCACAGATTGCTCCTGAAAAAGCCTCTTTGCGTCTTGACGAAATGCTATCGCAACAAACGCTGACACCTGCGGCACTGGATGCAATTGGTATTTTAGCGACCATCGAACAGCGTCCGCGTCTCAATTTTTTAAGTACCTTGCAAACCTATGCTGTTGATTCGCAACCGCTCCGTGCTACGGCTGCTATTGGCGCCTTGGGCACGATTTGGAAAAATTTTCACTCCGACACTGCACTGAGTCGCTCAATTGAATCCACACTCATTTCTGCGCTGGCACATCATGCTCAATCAAAACCGCAGAACACCTCTGCCATTCAAACGCTAGCTGCAATTTTTTCAGATTCGCTTCTTGCCTCTCCAAGATTTTTCGCGCCACTGCACGCTGCCTTAACACAACTTTCTTCCGACAGCGATGCAGAAACTGTCATGGCTCTTCTGGAAGCACTTGCTAAACTGCAAGGCAAAGATGCAGCTCCGACCATAGCGCAGTACCTTACAGATAGCCAACTTTCTGTGCGTAAAAAAGCTGCCGAACTTCATGCACGCCTGACCGGTCAGCACCTGCCGATTATCTCCACGCTATCAGATGTCTTGCCTGACTGGACATTCTTTCAGCGATTCTCTAAAAACCCAATAGCCATAATTGAAACCAGCAAAGGGCGCATCACGGTTGAGCTTTTTATTCAAGAAGCCCCTTTCACCGTTCAGAATTTTGTCAAACTCGCTGAGCAGCACTTTTTTGATGGTCTCACTTTTCACCGTGTCGTCTCCAACTTTGTTATTCAAGGTGGCGATCCGAAGGGCGATGGCTCAGGCGGTCCGCCGTATTCAATCCGCTCTGAATTTACCCGTCGCCGTTTTGAGCGTGGCATTATTGGTATGGCATCTGCTGGCAAGGACACGGAAGGCTCACAGTTTTTCATCATGCATTCGCATCACCCACATTTAGATGGTCGCTACACGGCTTTTGGTCTTGTCAAGAACGGGTTTGAGACGATCGATAAAATCGAGATTGGCGACAAAATTCTTTCTGTGAGAGTTCAGTAGGCAGGTCGATATTGACTTTCTTGGCAAAAGTTCAGTGAGCAGGTTGATAGGCACCTTGGCGCAAGTTTTGCCAGAATGCTGCAGCACGTTCAGCCGTCTCCTCAGGTGATGTGGCGTCTGCAATGTAACGCAGCAGCGCTGAGCCTACCACGATACCATCGGCTATCTTAAAAATCTTTGCAGCTTGCGCTGCCGTCTCAATCCCAAAGCCCACAACAAACGGCTTCTTTGCATTGCGCCGAACACGTGTGAGATAATCCTCAAGTTGTGCACTTTGTTGCTCACGGAGTTTTTTTTGTGCCTGTGGTCGCATTTACCGAGAGCGCATAGAGAAAGTGCGTTGCCAAGTGATCGATTTTTTGGATTCGCGCTTCTGGTGTTGTGGGTGAAATCAGAAACACAAGCGCCAGATTGCGCTCTAAGCAGCCTTGTCGAAAGTCTTCGGCTTCTTCAGGTGGCAAATCTGGCACGATAAAGCCATCTACACCAGCCTCTTTGGCGTCATCTAAAAAAATGCGTGAGACCGTACTGCAAAATTGGGTTAATGTAGCCCATCATGATGAGCGGCACGGTAAGTGGCAACTGCGCCGTACGTGCTGCACAAACCAAGTGAAAAATTTTTTCAGTGTTGCTCCATTTTGAATGGCGCGCTGAGCCGCCTCTCGAATCATGCGTCCATCTGCCAGGGGATCGCTATGTGGAAAGCCAAGTTCAATGAGGTCTGCACCGCTTTGCTGCAAAGCCAGCAGCGTCGGGACGGTCGTACCCGGCACAGGAAATTCAGGCATTAGATACGGTATCCAGAGCTTTGAGCGTGTTGCAAGCAGTGCGTCAAGGCGAGTCTGCATCGCTTGTTCTAAGGGTGTCATGAGTGTTTTACTCCAATTGTCCCAGTGCAATGGCTACAATGCCAGTCAGCATTGCCCATTTGAGCAGCGAATTGAGTCTATAAAAATTTTCTTTTGTTTGAGTTCGCCATGCCCGCACAATCACGTAAAGCATTATGGCATCGGTCGTGAGCACTACGCTCAGCAGGTACCATTTGCCATAGAGCCCCTGAAAATAAGGCACAAGTGAGAGCATGACAACAGAGAGGTAGATGATTGAAATCACATAAAGCGTCTTTACTGTACCAATTTTAAGTGGAAGTGTGTTTGCGCCGCCAGCTCTATCACCTTCTGTATCCTCGAGATCTTTGAGAATTTCACGTCCTAAATTGAAGAAAAAGCAAAATGTAACTGGGAACCACAGCGCACTTAAGTCACCGATTGCTAATGCTGCATAAATTAGTCCCAAACTTACAACTGCTGACACCACGATATTGCCTAACAAGGCGATGTGTTTGAGCACTGCACTGTAAGCGTATAGCACAGCAGTTGAGCTTATGGCAATCATCAGATGCAGCAGAGAAATCCCAGCTGCCGTCAAGATACCTAATGCACTTAGCGCAAGCCAATACCAACGTGCTTCCTGCGCAGTGAGTGCACCGCTGATGAGCGGACGTTTTGGTTTGTTGATACGGTCAATTTCCATATCCATCACGTCATTAATGACATTTGCCGCTGCCCCGACCAGTGTACCTGAAATTGCAGCGAGCCATACTTTTGGTTCTTCAAATGCACTTATGCCCGATGTAACAAACGCACCAAGCAGAATTGCAAGAAAAAACAGGACGACGTTGGAGGGACGCACAATAGTACCAAACGCAAGAATTTTACTTGTATGAAATGCTACGGTTGGCATTTGCTCAAATGTTCAATTTAGGACGATGTTCGTTCGGTTTCGTTTCACTCTCTGGTGTTGTCTCTTTAGTAAGGTCTACCATCTCGATACCATCCAGATAAGTTTTTGTGGAGTATTGGCGTAAGCTCATCAACCTTTTAACTACATCTTCAATTCGCTTGCCTTGTTCGTGCACGCGCTCGAGCATTTTTTTTAACTTTTTCCACATCATCTTCCCGCAGCGATTCCCGATTTAGTTTTTGTAACGCAAGTTCTAAGAACCCCAGCAGTCCTGTGAGCGGATTATTGATTTCATGCGCCAGCGTGGCTACCACCGCCATTGCTGCCGCTGCACGCTCAAGATTGACAATCTGCTCTTGCAACTCTAAAATGCGAAACCCAACTTGAACGCGCGCTAAGAGTTCAGACGGCTTGAGTGATTTGGATAGGTAGTCATCGACGCCTTCGCTGAGTGCACGCACTTTTTCATCTTGTGTTCCCCATGCCGTAATCATGATGAAATAAACTCCCTTCGTTTTAGGATTCTGCCGCAGACTGCGACATAAATCCAAGCCGCTTCGGTGTGGCATCGTCTTGTCACAGATGACAATCGGCAAATCGTACTTGTTCAAAATCGCTTCCGCTTCATCTGCACTATTTGCAAGCACTGTTTCATATCCATTAGCTTGAAGTTGGCGACTAATAACTTGCAGCACACCCGGGTCGTCATCCACAACCAGGATTTTTCTCTCCTTCTTCTGCACGTCTTTTTGGGATTCCGATGTCATAGTAAAATTGACAAGATGAATTTTTTTGCAAGCAAGGCTTGCCACATTTTTGCACAAAGTAATAAAAAAATCAGCGATTGCCGTATTGCTAAGCGTTCTTATGCAAGCGCTGCAGCAAGGATTTATTGCTCGAACATGAGACATGAACAAACATTAGAACCTGTTTGTCCCCTTATCTTTGCGATTTGCAAACCTATCTTTGAACCTGTATCTTTATATCCTTATATTTCTTAGACTACTTGGGGCTATAGCTCAGTTGGTAGAGCGCTGCAATCGCACTGCAGAGGTCAGGAGTTCGAATCTCCTTAGCTCCACACACTTGTGCATTTTTCCGCCCATCTTTGAGCCGATGCTGATTTTTAGAAGCTATTACTGAACTTTATTATTGAGTCTTACTTGCCATTTGCCTAAAGGGGCTTGCTCTTATGGCTAAGAAAAGAGTGCATCATGCTTGTCCGAATTCTGCGCGCGACCTTTTAGAGCGAGCCAAAACCCTCCGATACACGGACACTCGCACAGCATACACCGACCTTGAACTTGCACTTCATCAAGTTGAAGCTCAAGGCGATACACACACATTGCTTGACACTCTCAAAGAACTTGCAATTTGCTCACATGTTCTAAATAATTATGCGCAAACGATTGCGTGGGCAGAACTTTTGCTCGAGAAAGCGCGCTATTATGACGCCAACCAGTATGAAAGCAGCGCCCATAACCTTCTTGGCATTGGTCATCACGACATTGGCAACTTGGATATAGCATTGGAGCATTTTCAGGCTGCACTTTCACTTCAAGAGAAAATAGGTCAGAAGCGCAGCATTGCGTCATTTCTGCATAACATTGGAAATATCTATGCCATCAAGGGTCAATTTGAAGTCAGTCTCGAGTGGTATTTGCGCGCGCTGGCATTACGCGAGCATATCTCGCGCGAATTGATGCCAAGATTGCTCAATGGTCTGGGGTACGCTTCCTATCACCTCGGCAAGCACGATGACGCCGTACGCTACTTGACCCAAAGTTTGGAGCTTGCTGAGGCAGATGGCTTTTCCTTCATGCAAATTGTCTCGCTCGAAAGTCTCGCTGATGTCTACATAGACTACGGCGATTACACCACCGCACTCAATTTCTGTATCAAAGCACTTGTTATTGCTGAACAACTGGGCAACAAAAGGAAATTGCTAGCAAAAATTGCGCTTAGGCACCATTTATTTGCGCATGGGCGATTATCTGGCTGCAATTGCTGCCTTCAGCGAAGCGCTTAGTATTGGTGAGCAACTTGGCGCAATTTTGATAAAAATCACGGCACTTGCCAAATTAGGTGAAGCCCAACGAGCGCTTGGCGAGCGCGAGCGCGCTGAAGACTATTTCACTCAAGCCAGAGTGCTTGCTCAAAAATATGGATATGAATCTTTGGATGCACAAGCCTCGCTCGAGCTAGCTAAACTTTTCATCGCACAAGGCGAACACAGCGCCGCACAGGCCTTGCTTCAAGACGGACTCTCAGCTTCAGAGCGTGCTTCTTCAAAGGTCATGCAACAGCAATACCACGACACACTTGCAGTGCTCTACAAATCGCTTGGTGACATCACGCACAGCGCAAGGCATGCCAAAGTCTCACAACAGCTCTACGCTGAGGTCTCTGCGCATGGTGCAGTCCATCACCTGCTTATTGAGTTTGAGACACAGCGCCTTCTGAAACATCCCGCCTTGGGTAGTCAGTCGGACCACCATGCTGCCATAGAATTCGCACGCAAAGCCATTGAGCAAAAGTATTCCAGCCTCTCGCTTCGCTACCGCTCTGATGCAACTACAGGCTCTGCCTCAGATAGCAAACCTATTTCTGTATTTGTTAAAACCTTTGGTGAGTTCGTGGTTACAATTGGTGCACACACACTCACCAAAAGCGATTGGAAGCGCAAAAAAGCACGCGACATCTTCAAAATCTTGCTCATCAATCACCAGAAAGCGGTTACAACCGATGAGCTCATTGAGCTGCTCTGGAACGGAGAAGTCGAGCGCCACGTTGAACAGGTCATCAAAAATAGCATCTCATTTATTCGCAAGGCAATTGAGCCGAACTTAGACGCAAGAGCACCTTCTGCATTTTTGCGCAATGAAGGTAAAGCCTACATCTTGAATCTTGGAGAAAGCGCTTTTATTGATTTCTTGGAGTTTAAGTCGCTCATCGCACAGGCAGCCAAACACTCTGACCGTATTGCGCTCTACAAAAAAGCAGTTGCGCTCTACACCGGCGATTTTCTCAAAGAAGATTTGTATGCAGATTGGGCAATCTTCGAGCGTGAATCACTCAAAGATACTTACCTTAGCACGCTTTCGTACTTGGCTGAGCATGCGCTCAAGCAAGGTGAAAAACAAGAAGCCATTTTGCACGGTCGCCAAATCATTGAAACCGATCGCACACACGATAAAGGCTATGATATTCTCTTGCGAGTTCACTTACAACACGGCGACCATGCCGAAGCACGCCGCATTTACGCGCAGTGCAAAGAAGCCTTTGAAAAGGAACTTGGAACATTGCCACCGAAACACTTACAAACCTTAATGTCTGGCTTAGAGTAGCCAAATGTCTTAGCATTAGCTAAAAAAACGCAACAACTGCTCTTCTTGTGCTTCCCAGTTGAAGACCTCCCGCGCTTTGCGGCAGTAACTGCGATACTTTTCCAAATTTTCATATAGTCCAAGCACACACTCTGCGATGCGTTTTTCTTCCTCATGTGCTGAAACGACTGTGCCCACACGATACGCTTCTATCACGTCTTTCATTGCCGGCAAATCACTTGCCACGACAGGCACGCCTGCCATGACATACTCAAAAAGTTTGTTCGGTAAGGCTAAGTTGTAACTCTCAGAGAGCGGTTCAATCAACGCAAATCCGATGTCAGCCGACGCGGTCAGGCGCAGCAACTCCGCATGCGGTACGCGTCCTATAGCAAATGCACGCTGCTGATAATTTTGTGCGGCAATTGCCTGCCTGAGGTCTGTGAGCTTATCGCCATCGCCAATAAAGACAGCGACAAAGTGATTTTCTAGCCAAGTGAGCATGTTAAGCAATTTCCAGATGCCACGTCCTTCTGTAATGATGCCTTGATAGAGTAAGATCACCGTATCGTCGGGAAGTTGCAGCCTTTGGTGCAGTGTGCGACTGCGTCTGTAAGCATGGTAGCGTGGGTAATTAAAAATGACTTCTGGTCGTTTGATGCGGTAACGCGCTACCAATGCATCGGCATCACGCGTGCCTGAGGTAAAGACTTTTGCGCGCCGGATACAATGTGCTTCCACACCTGCCCAGAAGCGCTGTTTGATTCGTTTTTTAGCAAGTTGGGCAAGTGCGAAGAAAAGTTCTCGCGAATCGTAGTAAAGCCGAGCTTTTCGACGGCGCGCCGCTTGATAGGCTAAGGGCAGTGAAAAGACATCTTCAGCGCAGAAAAACTTTGCTCTTACCTTGAATACTTCCGGCAGCAGTAATCGATAAAACTTCAGAAACTTTACCGTGCCGCGCACCTTCGAAGAGATAGCAAAAGACCGCACCTGACAGCGTTCAAACTCAAAGGTCTCATCTTGCTCCGATATTTGCAAGAGCAGCAAGCGGGAGTACTTTTTGGAAAGTGAGCGCAAAATGTTCTGCAAGCGCGAATCAAAACGCACATCGCCGAAGAAAATGAAGCAGCCATCGAACGTTTCAGACTTCGGGTATTTTGACATTGGTGTTGCTTGAGCGTAAAATCGCCGAGATCGAGATTATTACTGAGATTTTTTCGAATTTAGCTATGGCGTTCTGGGGCGAATGTGCTCTTGCCAATACTTCATCCATGCTCTTTGGTTGCGCTCTATCTTTTCCAAATCTACGTCCAGTGGCTTGAGTGAGACGCTCTTGAGCCATGGAAGCTCCAGCACAAGGTCATCTCGCGCTGGAATGCGATAGAATAGTTCGGCTTGTTCTTTAAGGCTCTCTGGTGAGGTTACAAACTCATAGAAGCGTTTTGCGTGCTCCAGATGCTTTGCGCCTTTCACAATAGCAATGCCTTCCACAGCGAACACAGTGCCACTTTCAGGCATGCTAAAGCCAAAGGGGAACTGATTCAGTCTTGCTTGCAGCAGCGCATCGTTGAAATTCCATAGTGTTACGACACCTTCACCGCGTGCAAGTTTGAGAAAAAGTTGCGTCGGGTCGGCTGCATAACTTTTTGTGTTGGCATGCAGCCGTTCCAGCCAGTAAAATCCAGAGTCCAATGACTGCGTACGCGCCTCTTCCTTGGCAATCATTGCTGCAAAGATGGTTTGCATGGTGCCCGATTGCAGTGGGTCTCTGATGACAATCTTGCCACGCCATGCTTCACTGAGCAAGTCGTCCCAATCCTTGGGCGCTTGCTCTGGCGAAAGTAAATCTTTGTTATACATAATGCCTTCGGGCGTGCGGTGCGTCGCATACCACCGATGTGTTGGCGATTTGAACTCTGTGGAAAGTGCACTTGCCCATGACGGTTGGTAAGGTAAAAGCAGGTCTAAAGCCTCAGCTTGCACGAAGAGTTCTTTCGGTCCACCCCACCACACATCCGCTTGCGGATTGTCTTTTTCAGTGCGGATACGGTCGAATACACTCTGTGATCCCATATCAAGCCAGACAACATCCACCTGTGGGTAAGCCTCTTCAAACTTTTTTCGAAATGTGAAAGCATTTCTTTACCGTGGGGCGAGTAAATGACAACTTTCCCTTTTGAATTGCTCTGACAACTTATCAGCCCGCTGAAGAGCAGTAAAACCAGCGATAGGGTTGAGATAGGTCGCATTGGCACAACGGCTTTTTGAACGCACTGCTTAACGCCAATGCCTAGCCGTTCGTTCAATTTGGCTTTTGCCGCTCTTTGAGAATCTTATCACGGCAACCTTCACAGATACCGTGAGAATACATTTGCGGCGCCGGTTGAGAGAGCGCTCGCACATGCAACACCTTGCCACACCAAGCGCAGATTTGCACGAAATAACTCCCGTTAGGATGATCTGCGGGCATTTCAGGTGCCATGCTCAGTTGAATCATGCACAGCGACTCCGCCGCATCAGCATGCTTGGTGCAGCCAAACTCATGGCATTTATGCGCGGGGAGATCGTAGGGACACGATATATCATTAGAATGAAACGAGCTACTCATCAGCCACCTCCTTTTAGAACTTCGCCAGACTTCTCTACAAAGTCTGTGCATTTCATCTACCAAAGCATGTGCCAAGTTTTGATTTCACTTCGCATTAGCGTCGCTAAAGCGGATGAGGAGATGCAGCAACCGTGATGATGAGAGGCGCAGCAGCTTAACCTAGGGCTGAAAATTAGCTTGCGCCCTTGTCTTTTGCAACTGCATGCGCCAGCACATCTGGGCAAAGATGTGCTGGCGCGAAGTTGAATGAAAGATTATCTCCCTTGCTTTGCTAACAATTTAGGCATGCGCAAAGCGCTTTTGTGGAAAATTCTCCTATGATCGGCTGTTTTTAGCCAAATTCAGAAAGAAATGCTATTTTTCTGTCCAGCTTTACACAAAGTTTCATAAAGCTAAAACCTCGTATCTCTTTATGCCTGCCGATATCATAGACTACAAAATCTTCGGTGATGATATGCAAGCCGTAGAAATTGAACTTGACCCCGGTGAAACTGTGCGCGCCGAAGTCGGTGCTATGCTCTACATGGAAGACGGCATTCAGATGCAAACTTCTATGGGACAAGAAGGCGGCAGTTTTGGCAGCAAACTCTTTGCTGGTTTGAAACGCATTGTAACTGGTGAGAGCTTTTTCATTACTTCTTATATCAATACAGGTCAAGGCAAGCAGCATGTTGCTTTTGCAGCGCCTTATCCGGGAAAGATCGTGCCGCTGGATTTGAAAGCCTTAGGCGGTGAATTTCTTTGCCAAAAAGATGGATTTCTTTGTGCCGCAAAAGGTGTGGATATCGATGTTGCCTTTACCAAAAAAATTGGTACAGGATTATTTGGCGGTGAAGGCTTTATTTTGCAACGCCTCAAAGGCGATGGATTAGCTTTTATTCATGCTGGCGGCACCATCATTCAGCGCTCGCTGGCAGCTGGTGAGTCACTGCGCGTCGATACAGGCTGCTTGGTGGCATTTGCGCCTACTGTTGATTATGACATTCAGTTCGTCGGTGGCTTCAAAAATGCACTGTTCGGTGGTGAAGGCTTGTTTTTTGCCAAACTCACTGGTCCGGGTCTTGTTTATCTACAAAGTCTTCCTTTCTCACGTCTTGCTGACCGGATTATGCGCGCTTCATACGGTGGTAGAGAAGAAGGCGGGCTTGGCATCGGCAGTCTCTTGGGCAGCGACGCCTAACATAGATTATTTTTCAATGCAGAGCTAGCGCATGAGTCAGGTCAACTTGCATTAGGCTTGCTCGGATTGTGCCTTTGCTCTGCGTTTGAACTCCGCCATGAGTTTTTGGCGATAAGCAGTCAGTCGCTCTTGCAACTCGTCTATACTGTCGCCACCAAATTTTTCAAGCAGGGCATTAGCGAGCACAGGTGCAATGACAGCTTCAGCAATCACTGCACAAGCGGGCGCTGCACAGACATCGGAGCGCTCAATGTGCGAGAGTGTCTCTTGCATGCTCGCTAAGTTAATCGAGTGCAGCGGGTTCATCAGTGTAGAAATGGGTTTCATCGCCACGCGCAGGTGCAAAGGCTCACCATTGGTCATCCCACCTTCTAAGCCGCCCGCACGATTGCTCTTGCGCATTGGATAGCGATTGTCATCCAAGAAAATTTCATCGTGCACTTCAGAGCCAAAGCTCACCGCATTGCGAAATGCTGTACCAATCTCGACGCCTTTAACGGCTTGAATAGAAAGAATGGCTTTGCCCAGCTCACCATCGAGTTTGCGGTCAAATTGAGCGTAGCTGCCTAAGCCAATCGGCAAGCCGGTTACAAAGACCTCGATAATTCCGCCGAGCGTATCGCCACGTTGTTTTGCTCCATCAATGAGTGCAATAGCTTGTGCTTCCAACGCTTTATCCAACATGCGGACAGGTGATTCATCAGCTTTTTTGCTAAGTGCTTCGGCATTTTGTGCAAGCAGCGTCGACAGCTCTGCTGGTGGGGTTTGCTCAATTGCCTGCCCAATCGCCGAAAGGTAACTTCCAATGTGGATGCCGCACGCCGCTAACAACTCTCGCGCAACGCTGCAAGCTGCTACTCTTGCGGCGGTCTCTCTTGCTGAGGCACGCTCAATGACGGGGCGAATGTCCTCAAAGCCATATTTGAGTGCGCCTGCAAAATCAGCATGTCCGGGCGTGGCACATCTACTGTTTTTATTGGGCGTTCAGGCACATCAAATTGACTCATTTTTTCAGTCCAATTTTTCCAATCTGCATTGCGAATGAGTAAGGTAATCGGTGAGCCAATGGTTTTGCCAAAGCGCACACCAGAGAGAATCTCGACTGTATCTGTCTCAATTTTCATTCGGTTGCCACGCCCATAGCCTTGTTGACGCCGGCGGAGTTGAAAGTTGATGTGCTCTGGCGTCAGTGAAAGCCCAGCAGGCACCCCCTCGATAATTGCAGATAAGGCAGGTCCATGCGATTCGCCGGCGGTTAGATAACGAATCATTCTTGGCAGATTAAATTGAAATGTTCAGACTTTTGGTGTTAGCATTGAACTTGCCTGCGCTTCATGGCGCGTGCTTGATGCACGATTATGCGGCTATGCCTTCATTTACAAACTTTTGATGGTTGTTCAAAATCACTTCGTACGATGCTTTGAGCAGTTCATCGGCGGACTTGGCTTCTGTTGGAATAGGCTTATCAATCACGAGCGTGATATCGCCCGGTGAAATGAGCACAGTGTCGCGCCGCATAATTTTGTAGCTGCCCAAGATGGTTACAGGCAAAATCGGCACACCGGCTTTTTCTGCGACCACAAATGCACCGCGCTTGAAGGGCTGAATGCGTCCATCTAACGAGCGCGTTCCATCAGCAAAGAGAATCACAGATTTGCCTTGTCGCAGTTTTTCAATGGCTTTCATGAGACTTTTGAGCGCATCGCGGTTTGCCCCACGCTTGATGAGAATAAAATCGCCCATCGCCATTGACCAACCAAAAATGGAATTTTGCCCAGCGACTCTTTGGCTACGATGCGCACTTTCTTGATAGGCAGACCCAACAGCAACGCTGGAATATCGAAATAACTTGCGTGATTACTCACAACGACATAAGTCGCATCTGGCTGTACATGTTCTTTGCCAATGACATGAAGTTTAACGCCCGAAAAAAAGAGCCACAGTCTACACCAGAGACGCGCAAGGAAAAGATACACCGTACCTGTACGATCAAAAATTGAGAATATGATAGAAATGGTGCTGAGAATGACAATCATGGTCAGCACGGTCACCCAAATATAGAGTGAGCGCAGCACGAGCCAGAGTTTCGACATTGTTTGTGCTAAGTTGATAGTCTTGATTGATTGCGCTGCAAAATACGCAAAGATGTGCGAACCTTCACGGCGCTTAGTGCAGGCTCTTTTGCACTTAGGCTATGTTGGTGCGTGGTTTTATAGCGCAGTGCTTATGCGCTCTGCGTTGAGACGTTTGAGTCTACGGTTTTTGAAGAATTGTACCACAATGCCGAAGGGGCAGAAGTAATGGCACATGCCGCGTGCGCCGAAGATAGTTACGCCGAGACCGACCATCGTGAGAATGAGAAAGTGCCCGCCTTGTACCAGCAGATTTTCATCGCTGTTGAAAGGATTGTGCAGTGGGTTTTCGCTCATGTCCCACATGGCTTGGCTGTGAAAGAGCCACGCTAGCGGGACCCAGATGACGAGCAGAACAAGCATGGCATATTGCGAGATTTTGGGATTAAAACTCACGCGCTTTTTAGCGAAAGGGAACATCAGGTCTTGAATGCCGCCTAACCAGCAAAATGTCGAGCAAATCCAACGCCCGCTGCGCGAAGCAGCATACACCAGACTGCCCCAAAAGGCAAGCCCAATCACCGCCCACAGCACATTTGGAATCGCAAATTTGATTAGCGCCACATGAATCAAAATAAATGTCGCTTGCACCACGAGCCGCTTATAGACAATTTTCCGATGCGTTCGATGATGCGTGTTCAGACCATTTTTATTTTGCAAATCCTTTGCAATTTTCTCGACCGAAGATGTTGAACCCACAGCGTTCATGCTTTATGACTTCCTTTCTTTTCTGTCTTTTTGATTTCGGTCCTCAGACCGTTGCGTCTTTAGCCATGTGCGTTTTGCCTATGAAGCGATTTTGCGTGTCGCCCGAAGTTTTGATAGTACGCCTTTATCGACATTAAGCTCTATCGGCTCTTTTTCGGGTGGCTGCTCTTTGAAGAGCACTTTGAGCACATCGCCTTCGCGCACGAAGCTTTCCATCTCGAGCGTATAGAGCACACGCGGCAGTGTAATCACGCGGTGATTGCGATCAATGGTTACGCTTAAATCAGTGCCCATTCGCACGACTTTGACTTCTTCAGCATCTTTCAGGAAAGGAATGCGAATCGCCAGAATTTCACGATTGAGGTTTGGCACCGCATCTTTTTTGCTTTCAATCCAGAAATTTTTGCCGCTGTAGAAGACCTCATCAGGCGATCTTTCGCCAAAAATAAGCTTACTCAAGTCGTTTAGCATATCGCAGCCAATTGGCTCTGTGCGTTGCATTTCGCAGCGGAAAATTGGCGTCGGATAAAATGAGTTATCTATTTCCAGAAGATACTTGCGGTGTAAATCAGACCAAAATTCAAAATACTCACCGACCGTTTTAACAGTGGGCAGAACTTTGTTGACAACAATTGCATCGATGTTGATGCCGTAGAGATGCACGAAGGTATAGGCGCGCTTGGTTTCCAGAATCGAGAGTTTTTCGGGATTGAGCACGAGGCGGAAAGTAACTTCAGGGCGCAGAATGAACTTGTTGATGTCATCCATCTGCTTCATGAGCATATTGACCTCTTCGAAAAATTCAGGGTCAGGCTGATTGGTTGCGCCCAGCGAGCGTTGCAGCGACGCCATATTTTTGTAGAGTTTGAAGAATTGCTTACCCATGTTGCCACCAATAATAATTTCAGGGTAAGCCAGCAGCCGAAGCGTGTTACCGGTCGGTGAAGTATCCAGAATAATCACATCCCACTTGCCCGAGAGCGCTTCATCGAGCAGGCGCGCCAGAGAAAAAATTTCGTCTAAGCCGGGCTGCGTGGTTAGCTCGGATGCTACACCTGAATCTACACCACGACTTTGATAAGATGAGGAGACAAACTTTTGAAAGCCCGACATATTTTTCTTGAGCTCATAAATCGTATCAATTTCCAAGCCATAGAGATTGCGCTCAATTTCGCAAGGCTCAAAGCGTCCGATTTTGAAATTGAAGACATCAGAAATAGAGTGTGCAGGATCACTTGACATAATCAAGACGCGCTTGCCTTGACGCGCCAGCGCACTTGCTGTTGCTGAGGAAACGGTGGTTTTACCTGTGCCTCCTTTACCTGAATAAATGATGACGCGAGGAATTTTGACATTGCCAAGTTGCGCTTGCAAGTCTCTGGTGAGCATACTGCTGTTCCTTTCTCTGTTTTCTAAAGGTTCAATTTCTTGCTCTTCAAATCTGCGCAATTTGCAGCATATCTCTCTCTTATCCGCAGCCGATTGCGCCGAAAAATTAGAGACCTGCAAGTCCTTTGCTTTCAAAGCGTTAGCATACAAAGCGTCCAAAGCGTTCATTTGGCTTTTAGTACTATCCATGCAGCCCATGCAGCAGTTGCCCTCCAGCTCTCAGTGCTCAACCGTGCTCAGCGTTTAGCGCACTACAAACACCAAGCCTTCATGCGGGCGCAAGCGTACCGAGAAACCGCCCAGCCACAGCTCGAACTGCGGACTTTTGCGCGCGTCAGTTACAAATACCTCGATATGCTCATAATCCTGCACATGACTTAGTGCCAGTGAAGGATAATAACTTTCTTGTGGGTACGCCGTGAGATTTGCAAAGACTAAAATGTGTCCCGTATGCCCACCACTCTGGCGCTCGAAGGCAATGATATTGTGGCTACTGTAGCCTTCAAGCATTCGGAAGTCACCATTCGTTACTGCGGCATTATTCCAGACATGTGAGAGACGATGATAAAAATCTGCAAGTTCAGTATCTGGCTCCTCTGCTGCTCGTCGCAACAATTGAACAGGCACTTTCAGGCGTCGCCCTTCATGCTCGCCTTCATGCAATAGATGCGCACCAATTGCCGTGTGTGTAATCAGCGCCGCCACACGATGATTTGCCCCAAATGTCGCCGCCGCTCGCGCTTCATCATGATTTTCAATAAACCGAATCAACTTTTGTTGATAGAGCACATCGCCATACAAATGCGCCTTGACACCCGAAACATCTTGATCTCTGAGGCGATCATAGAGGCGCTTGTCATAGACAAAGTTAAACCCTTGCTGCTGCAGCGTCCACTCTAAGTCCCAATACGCTTCTGCGATAAAGAGAAAGTTCGGGAACTGACTTTTGAGGTCATCAATCGTTTTCTTCCAAAATTCTTCTTTCATCTCCAGACCAAACTCTCCCCATGTACGATTGAAGACATCCTTCAAAATGAGCATTGCCATATCGCAGCGCACCCCATCACAAAGCTTTGCAATTTGCCGCAGCGTCTCTTGCATGGCAACATGCAGTGCAGAGTTTGCGTAGTTGAGTTGCACCGTATCAGTCCACGCTGGGAAATAGGGGTCTTTGCCACACGCAAAATAGGTGCCATTGTGTTGCACAACGCCATCAGACAGATGCTTTACCATATGTGGCGGCACAGCTACAAAATAATCGGGATGCACATTTAGCCACTTGCAATCGCGCGCCATGTGGTTCGGCACAAAGTCAAGGAGCAAACGCATGCCTTTTTCATTGAGCCTGTGCCGAAACTTAAAAAGCGCTGACTCACCTCCTAAGGCTTGTGCCACGCTGTAACTTTTTACCGCAAATGGTGACGCCCCTACATCGCTCAGTTCCACATCGGGCAGCGCACGCTGATACTCTTGCCATAGCCCTTGGTGCGTCTGTGCAATCTGGCGCGCCGCTGCACTCTCTTCCCAGACCCCCATTAACCACACAATATCCACTTTTAACTCTCTCCACTTACAAAACTCTGCTTCAGGAATATCGGCAAGCGTTAGCGCCCGACCTGCTTTGAGCGAAAGTTCCCTTAACCACACGCGTGTATTTACTTCATAGATAAGCGGAAAGCGATTTAAAGCCGCCATATCGATACCGTTTGAGCTCAGACCTTACTGCGTTTTCGCTTGTGATGCACATCACAAATTACAGAAATTAATAAACTGTATTTGACACGTAACTTTTGTCTTTCAATATTTGCAGCATTCCTGCTTGTCATCTTGTTCATTTTAGCTTTCACCTTATCAACTTTTTTGCTTGACATTTTGCTTAACATCAAATTATCAAAACACAATTAATCTCAAGAAGTCACCTATGACCTTTCATAGAAGTAAAGAGCACGCTACCTCAAAAACACACATTCAGAGCTTGCTCAACGCTGTCTTTCAAGCCAGCCCTGTGCCAATGCTCATCTGTGACTTCAAGACAGGTGAAATTCTTGCCGCAAATGAAGCTTTTCTGAAATTTTCAGAGTATTCTCAAGAAGAACTCTTAGGCAAAACCGCCTTTGAACTGTCTCTCTGGGAAAATCCAGCAGCGCGTCATCTCTCTCTTCATAATTTGAACACTACACCCTTGGAGTTTCAAGTCGCTTTCTTGACAAAATCTGGTACGCGCTGCCTTGTAAAAGTCAAACTAAGCTCCCTCAAGAGCGCTGGAAACTCTACACGCTAAAAGTTTTTGAAGTTCTTCCAGAATCTGCATCTACTTTTCCATGGCTACATGTCTCCCCCATGGCTGAAATGCAACGATTTTCTCAAGTAGAAACATGGGAGTATGATGTTGATACTGGCAAGATTTCATGGTCGCCTGGGTTATTTAAGCTATACAATTTGCCGCCAAATGCTACCGAACCTGACTACGAGACACTTCTTTCCTTCTACACTCCAGAAAGTGCCGCTGCACTTCAGGCTTCAGTCTCAGAAGCTCTTAAAACGGGCAAAAGCTACCAGCACGAACTGGTCGTACAACTTGGCAACCAGACAGCTATCCATAGCTGCATTAGTTACGCCTTGCGCGATAGCAACGGTAAAGTGTATAAACTTTTTGGTTTTGTCAGAGATATTACCGACCTCAAAGCCGCTGAACGTGCTTTACAAGAAAGTGAGGCGCGGTTTCGTTCGCTCATAGAACATGCACCTGTTGGAATTGCCATTCTCTCACCGCAAGGCACTTTGCTGCAGGTCAATACCGCTTTTGCACGTCTTTTTGGATACAGCACAGCCGACCTTGCTGAACTTAGCTTCAAAGACATCGTAAAGCCTGAAGATACCGATCTTGGTCAACCTGTGATGCATGAAATACGCTCCGACGAGCGTCGTGCTCATGACTTAGCTTTGCGTTGTCGACGCAAAGATGGGAGTCCATTGTGGATTAAAGTTTCTTCAATGCCTATTTACGATAACGCAGGGCAATTACTTTACGAAATTGTAACCGTTCAAGATATCACCGCAATGAAAAGTCTTGAAGACTCCCTTCAAGAGCACAAGGATCTTCTTGAATCAGTTATCAACACTGCGGCGATTGGTATTTGCGTAACCGATGAGGAAGGGCGCTATGTGATGGTCAACCCTGCGTATTGCAATACCTACGGTTACAGTAAAGAGGAACTTCTGGGTCAGCACTTTAGCATGGTCATTCCAAATGAAGATCAGCTCAAAGCCAGCAAAACACATTCAGCCTTTATTGCTGGTGATCCGAATTCTTCAGGCGAGTGGCGATTGAAGCGCAAGGACGGTCGACTCCTTGATATTTATGTCACTGCTGGACGATTAGTACGCAAAGATGGCAAGCGTTTTAAGGTTACCACTGTCGAAGATATTACAGAACGCAAGCGTGCAGCAGAAAAACTCCAAGAGACAGAAGCAGCTTTGCGGCAGTCACAAAAAATGGAAGCCATAGGCGTGCTGGCAAGCGGCGTTGCACACGACTTCAATAACATCTTAGCTGCTATCTTGGGTAATGTCAAGTTGCTGCAACGGCGACTGCAAGGCAGTGATGAGCAAATTACAGTGCCGCTTCAACGCATCGCAACTTCTGTCAATCGCGCAGCAAAACTGGTGCAGCAACTTTTAGGCTTTGCACGCAAGGGCAAATATCAATCTATCGCTTTTGATGTTAGCGCAGCGATTCGCACGGTGCTGGATATTTTCTCACAATCGATTGACCGACGCATTCGTCTTAATTTGAACATTGCGCCACAGCTACCGCGCATTGTCGGTGACCCTAACCAGATTGAGCAGGTTTTTCTTAACCTCTTGGTCAATGCCGCTGACGCTATCGCTCCAAAATTAAAAGAGGGACACAAAGGCGTGATTAGTATTCGAGCAGAGCATATATCGCTACCTGAAGAGAAGCTCAAAGCGCTTGAACTTGCCCCCAATCAGACCTACGTGCGCGTTTCAGTTTCAGATAATGGCACAGGTATTCCACCTGAGATTCACTCGCGTATTTTTGAACCTTTCTTTACAACAAAAGCAGTCAGTAAAGGCACAGGCTTAGGACTTGCCATGGTTTTTGGTGCCGTCAAAAGTCATCATGGCGCTGTAGAATTTGAAACTTCAGCTGACAAAGGCACGACATTTCACCTCTACTTTCCACCAGACACTAACCTTGAAACCCTTGACCAGACCAGTACAGATATTCAACCATTAACGACCTTGATGAATAAAAAATACACTGTTCTCATTATTGAAGATGAGGACCTACTGCGCAATTTGCTTGGAGATCTTTTCATGGAGTCGAACTTCAATGTCATCAGTGCAATTGATGGTGAAGATGGTCTTGCCAAATTTCAAAAGCACTATCCTCACATTGATATTGTGCTGCTCGACATGAACATGCCGAACATGAGTGGTGAGCATGTCTATGAAGCGCTCTCGAAGTATCCCAATTTTCCCCCTGTGATTATTCTGACAGGCTATGCAGAAGATGAAGTATTGCAGAGATTGCGCAGTCAAGGCGTCAAAGATGTGATTATGAAACCCTATGATACCGATGAGTTACTGCGACGCGTTTTTGAGTTCTTAGAGTCGAAGTAGCTGCTGATTTTATTGCTTGCTTTGCATACGTTTTTCAAGATAACTTTATAGTTTGCTTCATGTTAGTCTAAAGTCTAAATGAAACCTTTAGAGAATCACGTTGCTCTGATTACAGGGGCTTCGCGTGGCATTGGTAAAGCTACAGCACTCAGGCTAGCTGAGCTGGGCAGCCATATTGTTGTCGGTTACTTAAAGAATCGTGCAGAAGCCGAACGCACTGTGGCTGAAATCAACGCCATGGGACAAGATGCGATTGCTGTGCAAGCTGACACTTCGCGCCACGACGAGCTCAAACGACTTTTTGCTGAGACACAAGCCCATTTCCAGCGTTTGAACATTTTTGTCAGCAATGCTGCAAAAGGTGTGTTCGGTCCTGTTACACGCATTGGTCCAAACGGGTTTGATTTGTCGATGGCTACGGGTCCCAAAGCCCTGCTCCTAGGTGCACAAGAAGCAGCTAAACTTTTTGGTGATAAGGGTGGTGTGATTGTTGCAGTCTCTAGCATCGGCAATTTTCGTTGCTTAGAGGGCTATGCTGCAATTGGCACAGCTAAAGCAGGAATTGAGACATTGATTCGCTATCTTGCTGTCGAACTTGGTCCGAAAAACATTCGTGTTAATGCTGTCTCTGGCGGTCCGATTGACACGGACGCACTGGATGATTTTAAGAATGCTGAAGTGCGACGTGCCCAATGGGTTGCGCGTACACCGCTTGGTCGGCTTGGCACAGCGAAGGACATTGCTGACATCATTGCGTTTCTTTGTACGGATGACTCACGCTGGATACATGGACAAACCATTCTCGCCGATGGCGGCTATACACTAACAGAGTAATTTTCATCATTACAATCTAAAATTCTTTTTCCTGATGTTTTTTGAAGAATCGCCTTGGATGTGGATCGCTTTTTTGCAGTCGTTACCGCTGTTCTTGCACTTGACTTAGGGGTGCTTAACCGCACAGCACACCGTGTTACGCCCCGCGCTGCACTTGGCTGGGTCTGCCTCTGGGTATCGTTAGCTTTTGGCTTCGCTGGTGCCGTCTGGTATATCTACGGCGCTACCAAAGGCACAGATTTTATTACAGCGTATCTTATTGAGCAATCACTTTCGGTCGATAATCTTTTTGTTTTTGTCTTGGTCTTCCGCTTCTTCAAGGTAGAAGATAAGTATCAGCATCGGGTGCTCTTTTGGGGTGTTCTCGGCGCGATTGTGATGCGGGCAATTTTTATCTTTGCAGGCGTTGCGCTTATCAACAAATTCCACTGGATTACCTACGTCTTCGGTGGATTTCTGATTTACACTGGGCTCAAATTTTTCTTTGAGAATGAACAAGAAGAAGCAGATTTTGCTGAGAACTTAGGGGTGCGCCTTGTCAAGCGCTTTTTCTCAATTTCGCGCAACTACGATGGTCAGAAGTTTTTCACCATTGAAAATGGTCAGCGCATGGCGACTCCTATGTTTTTAGTGCTTGTCGTGATTGAAATTACAGACCTTATTTTTGCTGTAGATTCTATTCCTGCGGTGCTTGCGGTCAGTCCCGATCCTTTTATCGTTTTCACCTCCAACATTTTTGCTATCATGGGTTTGCGCTCCATGTATTTTCTCTTGGCTGATATTATTGATCGGTTTACTTATCTCAAATATGGTTTAGCGTTCATTCTGATGTTTGTTGGGGTGAAGATGGTTGCCGTGGGTATCAACGACGCTTGGAAGATTCCGTCGCCGATTTCGCTTGCGGTGGTAGCCAGCATCTTAGCACTTTCAGTTACAGCGTCGCTGCTTATCAAACCTGCGCCTAAGCCAGAAGCCCCTCCAGAATCAGAAATAATTGATGAACATTCTCAGGACATTATGCCTGTTAATAAAAGCTAAGCCCTTGTTTCCACCTTTCCCAGCCCTTGCTTTCCGACAGAGCGTCTTCAAATACAAAAGCCCTCTTGCTGAAGAGGGCTTGTTGCTCTTAGGTTTAGCAGACTTAGACAGGAATGCCGTGTGCCACCATAATTTCGCGTGCGGCTTTATTTCCGGTTTCCACAGCGCCCTCCATGGAATCATAGAAACGGTTACGCGTGTATCCGCCTGAGAGGAAAAGATTTCTTACGGGTGTTTTTTGTGTCGGTCGCTTGGCATCCATACCGGGGACAGCGGCATAGACAGACTGCGGAATGCGCACGATGGTATGCTTGAGAATCTTTGCGCCTTTTGAGGTCTCGGGGAAAATATCACGCACACTTTCATCGACCTTAGCGATAATTTCTTCGTCAGACAGATGCATAAAATGCTTGGCTGGCGCTACCCCAAACTCAAAGCGCGATTTGCCTTGATGTGTCAAGCCGCGCAGTGTGGCGTAGTCAGGCGTGGTGTTGCCCATATCGGCGTAGAAGGGAATGACACCATCGGGAGAGAACATGATGTTATCGATGTAGCTAATTTGCTTATCGTACCAGATTTGCACGGTAATGACCGGCACGCCTTGAAACTCATCAATGTTGCGGAAGAATTGATATTTTGCTTTGAGCGCTTCAGGCAAGACCTTTTTGAGGTTATGCACGGGCAAGGCGGTGAGGTAATAATCCGCTTGGAGCGTTTCACCTGTTGCCATCTGCACACCTGAAATTTTTTCACCGTCATAGCGTAACGACACCACCTTCGCATCTGTATGAATTTTGCCGCCTTTCTTGCGGATGTAATCAGCCAGCGGCGCAATCAGATACTCTTCTGGTGAGCCTTTTAGAAAGCCCATCATTGAGGCTTTAGGGACGCGCAAAAATTCGCCGGCGACATCAATGACGATTTTGGCGGAAATATCTTCGGGCGGCAAGAATTTTAGTGCAAGCGACATTGGCACAAACATTTTCTTTAGGAGCCTTTTGCTGACGCCTTGCTTTTGATGCCATTGCTCATATGTCATCTTGTCTTGTTCCGCATAATATTTTTCAGTGCCGAAGAGAATAGGCATTAGCATTTTGGTAAAGGTGATCATCTCACCGAGTGTGAAGTAATGATTGCTCGTTACAGCGGGAATTAAGTGGAAGGGGCTGGGCAATTTCCATGTTCGAAATACAAATCGCTCACCTTTAGAGAGCGTGTAGGTCAGTTCATGTTTTTTCCAGAGAATATGCTGGTAGGTGCCAAGTTCTTTCATCAACTCGTAGATTTCTTTATATGCGCCGAAGAAACAGTGCAGCCCCGTCTCAATCCAATCGCCTTCGGCATCTTTCCACGAGGAGACTTTACCGCCCAAAATGTTGCGTTTTTCAAGCAGTTCAACTTGAAAGCCTTTATCGACTAAACGCTTAGCGGCAGCCAGACCAGCCAGTCCGCCACCTAGAATGAGGACGCGATTTCCGCCCGTCTGAACACGTGGCGACGCAATCAGTTCTTCTGTCATATTGTCTTTGAAATCCTTTCAGATTAGTTATGAGAACTACATTGCCAAACTCAATTCTTGGGTAGGACGTTTTTCTTACACTACGGGCAAAATCTCGGACAGCAATTGCAACAGTTTAGCAGCTTCAAAAGGCTTGTAGAGAAACGCCTCGACGTTTTCGCGTTTGAGTGCCGTCAGTCGCTCACTTTCTATCAGTCCGCTTGCCGCAATAATTTTAAGATTCGGCTTTAGTGCCCGCAAGGCTTGTACAGTCGTTACACCATCGATACCCGGCATCGTCATATCCACGATAGCTACCGCCACACGATCTTGATGAGACTTGAACAGTTCAAGACCTGCTTGACCTGTCTGTGTCGTCAGAACAGTGTAGCCATGGGCTGTTAGTACCATTTTCGCGCTCTCGCATATTGCTTCTTCATCATCAATAATAAGCACACCTTTACCTTGCCCACTTTGTTGCCCTGTTGGTGCAGTCGTAGTGGGGCTTTTTGCTTCTTTCTCTGCAAGTGCTGGCAAATAGACCTTGAACACCGTGCCTTTGCCCAGTTCGCTATACACCGTAATAAACCCACGATGATTTTTTACAATCGAAAACACCGTCGATAGTCCCAGCCCCGTACCTTTTCCCATTTCTTTTGTGGTAAAGAAGGGCTCAAAAATTTTGTCCAAAACTTCCGGTGACATTCCTATACCTGTGTCGCTGATTGTCATCAAGACATACTCGCCTACCTTTGCATCAATGTGAATCAGCGTGTCATTTTCTCTGATGAAAAATCGCTCAAGCCTCAAGGACAGTGTGCCGCCTTTCGGCATCGCATCGCGTGCATTGATGGCTAAGTTTAATAGCACTTGGTATATCTGTGTGGCATCTGCCATAACCCTTGGCAAGTCTGGTGCGACATAGGTCTCAAACACGATGTTTTTTGGGAAAGTATTCTGAATGAAAAGTTTCACGTCGTCCAGCACTTCTGCTAGGCTAATCGGACGCATTCGAGCTTCAGAGCCACGCGCAAAAAGTAAGACTTGTCGCACAAGGTCAGCCCCGCGGTCTAAGTTACGCTGCAGCGCTTCCAGCCAACTTTGGCTTTTTTCGTCAGTGAGTTTTGAGCTCAGCAATTCTACCGAGAGCGACATTGGGGTTAGGATATTGTTGAGGTCATGGGCAATACCACTTGCCAGCCGCCCAAGACTATCTAAGCGCTGCGACTGCAAGAACTGCAACTGCAATCGGCGTTGCTCGGTAATGTCGGTCTCGACCGACACAATCGCTTTTGGTTTTCCCTGTTCATCGTAAGTGAGCGTCCAGCGAGCTTCTACAATTACTTTTGAGCCGTTCTTGTGACGCTTGTGCAGCTCACCACTCCAATAGCCTTCTTTGAGGACCATTTGAATAAGTTGCCTTACCGACGCGCCGTTTTGCTCCCAAATCAATTCCGCAATAGGCTTGCCTATCACTTCATGAGCACTATATCCATAAACTCTCTCTGCACTTTTGTTCCAGAACAGTGCGCAGTCGTCAAGGCTACGGACAATGATAGCGTCGTGTACGCTGTCAATGAGAAGTGCTTGTTCTTGAAGTAAGGCTTCAGCTTTTTTGCGCTCCGTGATGTCTTTCATTGTGCCAATCATACGATACGCCTTGCCTGTTGCATCTGCCAGGCAATCTCCGCTATCCTCAATGTAAATGTAACTGCCGTCTTTGCGTCGAAAGCGATAGATTGCGTCATAAGGTTTTGCAGCATGTATCGCTTCGTTTAGTTTTGCTATTGCTTCAGCACGTTCGTCAGGGTGAACATACTCTGCCCAGCGTTCTAAATCTACATCGGCAAACTCCTTTGCAGAAAATCCTGTTACTTTTTCGATCGCCCCTACCCAAGAAATTTTTCCAGAGGCGATATCAAGGTCGTAGACAAGTTGCCCAGTGTGTTTTGCCGCAATGTAGTAGCGCTCTTCACTGGTGCGCAGGGCATCTTCAATTTTCTTTCGCTCGGTGATATCGCGTTGTATGCCGAAGTGTCCAATGAATTTCCCCTCACTATTGAACAGCGGCGTGTAGTGTCCTTCAATCCAGATCGGTGTGCCGTCGGCACGTCGCTCATTGGTCACGATGATTTGAGCGCCATGATCCAGATTTTCTCGCCAGATTCTTCGTCCATATTCAAGATCATGTGCATAGAAATCCGCAGGTGTTCTTCCGAGAAATTTTTCCCGACTCAGACCATATTGTGCCAGCATGGCGTCATTAGCCTCAGTCATGCGTTGATGTGTGAAGATGTAATCCAGTGCGGCTTCTTTGTCTTGGGCATTATGCCAGTCGATTGGTTCATCGAGCATCATGAAGTAGAAACCTTCAAGCGCCTGATTGAAGAAAAGTTGCAGCCGTTCATCTCGTTGGAGAATTTGCTCTTCAAGCCTCACGCGTTCAGTAACATCAAATGCGATTACAAGTCGCGCAGGTTTTCCGCCAAACTTGATGCGATGTGAGTGAATTTCTGTAGTGAATACTTCACCTTTTTTAGTTTGATGTTTCCATAAGCCATTGTAGGCTTTCTTTTTCTTGCGAATCTGCTGAGCTGCTTTGAGCATAGCGGGCACTGTTTCAGGCGGGCGAATTTGAGCAATGGTCATGGAGAGAAATTCTCGCCTTGAGTAGCCATAGCGTTTGATTGCCGCTTTATTTACTGCCAAAAACTTGAGTGTCTCTTCGTCATAGATCCACATCGGTGTAGGACTATCCTCAAAAAGCCCACTGTAGAGTTCCTTTACATTAATCTTCTTATTTGCTTTCTTTGCACTTGCTGAATCTGTGAACGTGCGTTGTAGTTTGCCTTTCGCTCTTGCTAAGGCACTCGGTGAGTCAGGTTGCTGTTTAGTTGCAGCTTTTCTGCTGAGTTGTCGCGACAATTTCGTTTGAGAGAGAGATGTTATTTTTTTCACCCGCTTCTGTGATTTACTCATTCGTAAGTTGCAGAGTAACAACGGGATGACTGAAGTTCGTTATCCTGTTGCTATGTTCTAACCTAAAGGTCTAATGTATTTCGGTTGACTGCCCATTCTTGCGTTCATCTGGCAGAAAGAAGCGATTGGCATTTGTATCATTATCATGCCTGTGCAATAACTTGAACAAAGTTAATCTATTTTACGCCTTTGCGCCAATAAACTTTAACGTTTCTAAAAAAATGTTTCAGCGTTTTTTTTCAGCGTGTCTATGGCATTTTAGCATCACCTGAATCGGAGTGGCGCACGATTGCAAGTGAACCCATCTATGACCCGCAGGACCTTATTCGCGACTATGCCATGCCTATGATTGTTACAGCTACACTCATTGAGGTGATTGTCTCCGGTATTTTAACAGGCATCAAGACGAAGCTCGTTTGGACAGCCCTTGTTCATTTTGCGCTGCTTTCACTTTTGCTTGCTATTACCACATCGTTGATTCAGAGTTTTGCTCCACGCTTTCAAGCCAGCGATGACCGCAATCAAGCTGCAAAGGTGGCTGTCTATGGTTCTACACCCATTTGGATTGCAACAATTCTCTCCTCGCTTTTGCCTTTTGGCGCACTTTTTTCATTTGTTCTCAAACTCGCTGGTTTGATTTATGCACTTTATCTTTACAGCTTAGGTCTTGCGCCTGTTCTGAATGTGCCATCAGCACAGCGCTCTGGGTTTTCAAGCGTCATTGCAATTATGCTATTTCTAACGTTTGGTGTCATTCGGCTGCTTAGCGCAGGTGCAGAGCGCTTTCTCAACAGATAACTTTCAGTGTTAAGATGCACAGACAGATTCAGCTCACACGTGCTCTTGCGTTAGGGATTCTTGCAGTACTATGTTTCTCACAACGCAGTCTGGCACAGCGTGCGGAGGCATGGTTCAGCGAGGGGCTCAAGCATCTTGAGCGCGAAGAATACGCTTCGGCAGTTCTTGCGTTCAGTCGTGCAATTGAACAGGATTCACTTAATCTGCCTGATGCTTTCGTGAAGCGAGGGTTTGCTCGTTTGCGTCTCGGCGATACGCTAGGCGCGCTTCAAGATTACTCCACGGTTATCAAAAGCAACCGCAATTACCTCGACGCATACTACTATCGTGCGATGCTTCATTTGGCGATGAAAGACTATGCACGTGCTATTGCAGATTTTTCTGCCGTGATTTTTCTTAAACCTCAATTCCCCGAGGCATTTTACTATCGCGCCTTAGCCAAAGTTCAACTTCGTGAACTCAATGAAGCGAAAAGCGACGCTACTTTTGCTCTTGAGCAAAACGCTACTTTTGCTGAGGCTTATTCACTACGTGGGCTTTGCAATGTTTTGCTGGGCAATGATACACTGGCGATTTCCGATTTTACACAAGCCTTGAGATTGCGCCCACACCCAGATGATTACTATGAGCGCGGCATGGCACGCCTTCGTTTGAATCGTTCGCTTGAAGCGATGCTGGATTTTGATAATGCCATTGCACTAAAGAAAGATGAGCCAAAGTTTTACTATGCTCGTGGCTTAGCCAAGCGTGATGTCGGCATGCGCTCCGAAGCGTTCTCGGATTTTCTTATGGCTCGTGCGCAAGGCTACGAAGATGCTGAGCGCTATCTCAAACTCTACGGCGAGAGCGAAGAAAAACGCCGTGAAGATTCGCTGCGCATTTACGGGACGCGAGAAATTGTCGTTGAGGCAAATGCACCCGAGTTCGAGAAGTTTGTCAAAGAGACACGCTCCGTTACGCAGCGTGGCATTAGCGTCGCAGAGTTTGCCTCAGAGCAACTGAGTGCAGGGTTTGCGCCCGTTGTCTTGCCAAATGCCAGCATTGAGATGTCGCCGAACGAGTGCAACAGGGTTTTGATTCAGACACGGCGCCCCAGTCAGGTCCCGATTCAGTGTATTGCTCAACTGTTGCGTGAGCAAGCTGCGAAAACTAATGATGCTGTCGTCAAAGATGCGGCGCTGCAACTGACAGCGCTTGTGCGTGAAATGGACATTGCACGACAAATGCCTCTCTCAGCTCTTGAAATGCGCACGCGCTTACTTGAAGCACGCCAGATTCTGAAACGACTCAATGAATATCTTGCTGAAAAACAGAAATCGCTTCGTTAATTGCTGAACTATCGTCGCACTTTAATGCACGAGATTTTTTCTATTTACGATTTCAAACCGCAGATTCATGTCAGTTCTCTCTCCCAAAGACTTGTGCCACCGCCGCGCTTTGCTACAGCTACACTCGAAAGCTACATTGCTGACCATGCACATCCTTCACAACAGGCTGCAAAAGAGTATCTGCGAGAGTTTGTTCATCGACTCAATCGACAGCGCAATGGCTTGGGCAAACTTCTTAAATCCTTTGGTGCCTCGCCCATCTTGGGCATTTATCTTGATGGTGCGTTCGGCGTGGGCAAAACGCATCTGCTTGCTGCAGTACATTCCGCCTTCGAAGGCAAAAATACTATCTTTCTTTCACGGAACTGATGTATCTCATTGGTTATCTCGGGCTTGAGCGCACTGCAGCAGAACTTAGCACGGCAAAACTTATCGCAATTGATGAATTTGAACTCGACGACCCTGGCAATACCACCATGGCAATTGGCTTTTTGCAGCGCATCTTTGCTCGCAACATTGCCGTCATCACAACCTCGAACACGCCTCCCTCACGCTTAGGGGAAGGACGCTTTGCAGTGCAAGATTTTCAGCGTGAAATTTCTGCGCTGTCCTCTCAGTTTTATGTCCTACGCATCGACGGCAGAGACTATCGTCAGCGTCATGTCGAAAGTGCTAGCGCTTCTCACTCCACTTGGCATTTGTCAGGCTTGCGTAAGTTTTTTTCGGATTACCATGTGGAGCATGGGCGCAAAAAAGCCTACTTTGATGCTAAGGAGCTCTTGCATGCCCTGCGTGCCTTTCACCCTATGCACTACCTTGAACTTGCTGAGACACTTGGCGCTGTCTTCATTGAACATCTTTCGCAACTTCATGACCAATTTGACGCCCTACGCTTCGTGTATTTCATAGATAAACTCTACGACAATCAAAGCAAGCTCTTTGCCTCTGCAACCGTCCCAATTGAAGAACTTTTTCCGAAAGAGTTTTACAAATCCGCTTATGCTAAGAAGTACCTGCGTTGTCTTTCACGATTGAAAGAAATGTGCAGCACCTAGTTAAAGTCGCCTCGCTGATTGGGCAAACCAGTTTGCAGGAAAAACTTATCATTTTCTTAACAAGTGTATAGTTTTTTTTGCAATTCGTGCGCGTTGTATATTGCACCGCAATCAATGCCTGCAAAAACTGCAAAAACAAGTAACCATAAATTCAGTGAGCGGATGAAAGTAACCCTTGCTACAGTAACTCTTTTCTTTCTATTACTTGCTGCCTCTCCCTCGTCTGCATTGGCACAGGCGCCAATTACAGCTGATGGAAGAATCTTCCATACGCAGAAAGCCTTGCTTCCCCGAATTGGAACGCTAAGTGCAGGACTTAGCGGCTCTTTTTTCATCCGCCCAGTCGATTACATTGCTGGTGGCGGCGTACCCGACGACATTCTTCAAACCAATGCAGACATCAATGTGGATTATGTCTTGACGCGCAACCTTGCTATTGCTGCCACAATTAACACGCTTCGCATTGAAAACCGCTTGGATATTATCCCCACTGGAACTTTGCTTTTTAGTGGCGTGCGTATTGCGCTGAAGGTTGGTTCTATTGATGTTGCAAACAATCGTATTCAGTTGGGCGGCTGGCTCGATTTCAACGTCCCTTTCTCACGTGAGCCTAACCCACCGCTCATGCCCTTTATTACCAACGAGATCAGTGCCGGTCTGCACCTTGCTGGCTCATATTACTTCGACAATGTTTTCCCTGAGACTTCAGGTGGGATTCACCTCAATCTTGGCTTACGCAATTACCTTTCAAGTGGCACTATCATCACGCGCAATGTAAGTCCCCTTGTGAAAGTTGGTAATGATATCTTAACACTTCGATATGCACTGGGCTTTGATACCCCACTGTCAATTCGTGGTCAAAATCTGATTGCCTTTGCAGAACTTTCAGGAGAATTTTATGCCTCATCATCACTGCCGGAGTATGTCTATGGAAGAGAAAATTTCGCCTACGTTGGTGCTGGTGCAAAGTATCAAGTGCTCGACTGGCTTTGGGTCGAAGCGATGGGTCAATTTCTCATTCTTGGCAGTAATGATGAGACGAATTACCTGACTAACCTTGGCACGCGTCCTGTATCGCTGGTTGGCTTAAATTATGCGCCATGGCGTCTAACAGCTGGGGCAAAAGTTGAGCTTAGTCGACGCTTCCGCATTCCCTATATCATTGATGAAGCGCTGGGTATGTACGATCCACTCACCTATTCCAAGAGCGAGCGTGTACGCAATCGTAGAGTGATGGATGTCTTAGATGAGCGCTCACAGGAATTGATTGATATTCTTAAAGAAGTACGCAAGCAAGACACCACGCTGAGCGGCAAAATCTACTATGAAATTGTTGTCGGTACGCGTGGCTATGTGGAAAAAGTGCGCTTGCTGGTCTCCACGCTCGACGAAAATGCATACTCAGAATTTACAGAAGAGCAGTTCGCCGAAGCCATTCGCAGTTGGAAATTCCCGCCTGGCAACCGAGAAATTGTCTTTGATGTCTTCAAAGTGGAGATTTCTAAAGATGGTCGGCTGAGCATTATCTCCACACGCACCATGGACGATGCTACGCCACAGGCTCAGGCACGATAGCACGGTAAGTATCACGCGCAATAATGAGTTCCTCATTGGTTGGAATTACCCATGCTGCAAGGCGACTTTCAGGCTTAGAGATTATGCCCTCTTTGCCTCCTACCATTTCGCTGTTTTTCGCTTCATCTAATTCTAAGCCAAACCACTCCAGATGTGAGCAGATTTTAGCGCGAATGTAATCTGAATTTTCGCCAATCCCGCCTGTAAATGTAATGGCTTGTGCCCCGCCTAATGCTGCCAAATAAGCACCGATGTATTTCTTTACACGGTAGCAGTAGATTTCAATTGCCAGTTTAGCGCGTCGATCATCATTTTCTTTTGCTTCTTCAATTAAATCGCGCATATCGTTCGTTAAGCCCGAAATGCCCAGCAATCCTGATTGGCGATTGAGTAATGCATCTACGGCATCGGACGAATAGTTTTCTTTGTGTTCCAAGTAGTTGATAATTGCTGGATCAATATCACCAGAGCGCGTGCCCATGACTAAACCTTCCAGCGGCGTCATCCCCATTGAGGTATCAACAGAACAGCCGCCACGAATTGCGCAAGCCGAACTGCCATTGCCTAAATGCAACGAAATAATCTGCACCTTATTGCGCTCAATGCCCATCAAAGTGCGATAGCGAAAACTCACATAGCGATGCGAAATGCCATGAAATCCATATCGTCGAATTTTGTGTCGCCGATAGAATTGATATGGAATAGCGTAAAGGTATGCCACATCTGGCATCGTGTGGTGAAATGCGGTATCGAAGACTGCCACTTGTGGAATGGCGTTGCCAAAGAGCTGGCGTGCAGCATAAATACCTTTAAGATTTTGTGGATTGTGCAGCGGAGCAAGCTCAATGCAGTCTTCAATTTTCGAGATTACTTGCTCGTCAATGAGTGTCGAGGCTGTAAGTTTTTCGCCGCCGTGCACAATGCGATGCCCCACGGCATGAATATCGGCTAAAGAGTGAAGTCCTTCGAGCGGGTTTTCACCAGAGGTAAGCCACTGAATGATTTTTGAAATTGCCGCTTGGTGGTCGCGCAGCGGCGAAGTGGCACGAATAAGCTTGTCGGGTTTTCCACGCTGGTAGGTGCGAAACGTAAGCAGGGCTTCTGAACCGATGCGCTCAATCACGCCAGAGGCTATAGGATAGTCCGTGTTGTGGTTAATCATCTCCCAGTCGGTGCAGAAGACTTGGAACTTTACACTTGAACTGCCGCAATTGAGCACAAGGATATTCATACAGCACAATCCTTTCGAGTTTCGCGGTTAAAGTCAACTGTTTTACTTATGCAGTCGGTGGAATGGCGCGAATCGTCATGGTGATTGGTGTCAGTGGGTTATCGCGCGCATCTTTTGGTACAACTGAAATTTTATCTGCCACGTCCATTCCGCTGATGACTTTTCCAAATACGGTATAGCCAGCGCGCACAGGATCGTCTAAGAATAGGTTATCTCGAACGTTGATGTAGAACTGGCTACCCGATGAGGCTTTTTGCGGATTGCCATCACGTGCAGCAGCAAGCGTGCCGCGTTTGTTGGGATGTTTGATTTCAGCGGGAATGCGGTAGTTTGGACCGCCTGTGCCGTGCATCGCTCGCTTGCTTTCATCGCGTGAGAGCGGATCTCCGCCTTGAATCATAAAATCTTTGATAACACGGTGAAAGCGCACGCCATCATAATACTTCTCAGCAACAAGCTTGGCAAAATTATCGCGGTGCAGTGGAGTATCATCGAACAGCTCAACGGTGATGTTGCCTAACGTGGTTTCAATCAAAAACTGGAGTGGCATAGAAAGTATAGTTTTGTATGAATGATATGATTACGGCAACTGGCACAACACTTCTATTTTTCGGCGAGCGGATAAATTTTTATCCAGATCCGCTCATAGGGTACATTGTAGCCATCGCGCTCAACTTTTGCAATTTTATCAATCGTTTCCATTCCTGCAACTACACGTCCGAAGACCGTGTAACTGCCATCGTAGAAGCGATTGTCATTGAGGTTAATATAAAACTGTGTCGCCGAAGATGCACGCTGTGGGTTTTCTTTGTCGTCTTTGCGTGCTGCAGCCAGCGTGCCACGAAAATGCGAGTGCTTGATTTCAGCAGGCAACGTCAGATTGCCCAGAGAATCCAACTCAGGATTTGGTTTTGAACGAAATTTTGGGTCTCCTGCTTGCACAATCAGTTCAGGCACAATGCGCTGAAATGCAAGGTCGTTGTAGTAGCCGCGTGCTACCAAGTTTTCGAAATTACGCTTGTGCAGCGGCGTATCATCAAAAAGCTCAATGATAAATTCACCTTTTGGGGTCTCGACACGGTACTTTGCGCGATTTGATGTGCCTTTTGTATCCTCCTGTGCTTTATCGGAGAGGCTTTGTTTGACGCATCCTAGCAAGAGCCATGTTGGGAGCAAAAGCATTGCGTAAGCCATCCACCGCATCATCAGCAGGGGAAATTAGGTTCAGATTTTTAGACGTGCAATTGCTTTTTCAGCTTCACGTCCTTGAAGTGTAAGCGGGAATTTCTTTTTGACCTGCTCAAAAATTTCAAGTGCTTGCTTTTTTTCACCGGCAAGTTCGAAGGCGCGTCCAGCATCACTGAGATAGTAGGCTTCGTAAGCTTGATTTTGCACACTGTTCGCAGCACTGCGATAGCGTTCCCCAGCTTGTTTATACTGCTGCTTTTGTTCATAGCAAGCTGCTTCACCTGCCATTGCCGCTGCTTTCAGAAGCGGAGATTTCGTAGAGACACTCTTGTAGAGCGCCAGCGCCGAATCAATTGCGCCACGCTCATAGAGCGCATTGCCTAAGTAAAACTTGGCGATTTCACCTGATGCTGTACCCGCATAACGCTGCACAAACATCTTTAACCCCATGTGCGTGCTATCTGCCTCAATCGCTGCGCTCCAATCTCCCTCCTTGTGGGCACGCAGTATTTGAGCCAACTTTTCATTTGCTTCAAGCTCAAGCATGGCACTGCGCTGATTCCAAAACAGCAAGCCTGCAACAAGTAAAACAACACCAACCCCAGCGCCTATCACCACCTTTTGATTGCGTTCATAGAAACTGACAAGTTGATAATACCAGACCTCCAAATTCGCTAGGTCGTTTGACCCTTTCTGTTTTGATGCTGCCTTTGAAGACGCTGCGGATTTGGTTGTCTTCTGAATCGTCTCTTCTGCCATGATTTGCGTTAGAATTTTGGGCTGCAAATTTAGAAAACCGCCGACGGAACTCAAAAAACTGCTAACAAGACTTCCAATTTAGCCGAGAGAGTGTTAATTAGCAAAACGTAGCGGCCGTTTGTGCACTTCTCGTGGTGCGGGCATCTTTAATCCAACAAGACGTTACCATTTGCGCCGACGCTCTTTTTGAGCAACGCAAATCACTTAGCGCGTTCTTTACTAAATCTTACTCCGTTCATCATAACCAAGGTAGAAACTTGTGTGTTTCCCTATCACATTTAGGCAGCGCTCTATTGGCACAGTTTGCTTGAATTAGTTGGATTCCGCAGAGTTGCATGCAAGTGCCGCTTTTGCCGCTCATACCATATGTCAGATTTATGCAGAACCGTGTAACTCTTTGCTAAAACATAGCGACGGCAATGCCTGAACTTAATAGCAATAATGGTCTCGATACAGCTACGCTCCCCGAGGAAATCTCTATTGAGGAGCTTGCTGAACTTCAGCCAGTTGATATTGCAGAGTATCTTAGTGAACTGCCGATAGAAAAGGCAGCGAAGGTACTGACTCAGTTACCGATTGAGGTTGCACAAGAAACAGTTGCAACACGACTTTTCCCCAACTTGCAAGACCTTTTTCTGGCGCTACCCAACGACCGCGCCGTTGAAATCATCCGCAATTTGCGCACCGATGAGCGTGTCTATCTCTTCCGACAACTTCACTTGGCAAAAGGTGAGAAAGCCGAGCAACTCAATCAAAAGCTTTTCTCACAACTGCCTGAGGATATGCAGACGGAGTTGCAGAATTTTCTGCGCTATCCGCTCACCAGCATCGCCTCTATGATGACCACAGAATTCACCGCTGTCTATGCCGATATGTCCGTCGAGATGGCAAAGAAACTGGTCTTGCGCCAACAGAAATTAGGACGCAAGCGCGAAATCTATGATGTCTATGTCTTAGAGCGCGACGATGGAGAGAAGCGCCTGGTTGGCGTGGTTAGCCTGCGCGACCTTCTACTTGCCGACGACCAAGACCGTGTCGAGGATATTATGCAGCGCGACCCTATTAGCATTTTACCTACCGAAGAACGCTGGGAAGCTACAGTTCTCGTCTCAAAGTATAACTTGCTGTCTCTGCCTGTGGTTACGCACGACAACCGCATGCTTGGCATCGTTACCGTAGATGATATCGTCGATGTGATTGTTCAAGAAGAAACACGCGACTATCTCAAACTCGGTGGCGTGCAAACCAGTGCAACCGATAAGCCCTACTTCGAAACACCGATATGGACCAATGTCCGCAAGCGCTTAATATGGTTGCTTTTGCTCTTCGTGGGTGGCACACTCACCGCCAATGTCCTCGAAGGCTTCAAAGATGCTATTGAACAGGTTGTGGTGCTGACAATTTTTATTCCGTTGCTGATTGGCACTGGCGGTAACGCTGGGTCGCAAACCGTCTCAACCATCATTCGTAGCTTGACCATCGGTGAAATCAAGCCAAATGACTGGTTTAAGGTCCTCTTCAAAGAACTTTCCACTGGGCTTGCCTTAGGCTTACTGCTTTGCATAATTGCAAGTGTCTTTGCCCTGTTTCGCGTCGGCGATTGGCACCTTGCGCTCACGGTCGGTCTCAGCGTGATTGCCATCTGCACATGGGCAAATATCATTGGGGCACTTATCCCAATTACCGCCGAACGCTTGGGCTACGACCCCACAGTGCTTTCTGCACCGCTTATCACGACACTTGTCGATGCCACGGGTCTTGTGATCTACTTTACCGTCGCTAAGCTCGTTTTAGGTATTTAGCACACAATCCGCGTTGCGTTTTCGTATATTTGCAGTTGCGTTATGCACTGCCTCACTGCGGTGCACGAAACCCTTGTTTTTCTTTTGGCGTAAGGGAGTTTTGGCTTAACGCGCTTGCGCCATAGCAAATTAGAAAAGCAACCTAAATTTTGTGCAGAAAATGAAACTCTATGTCTCAAATAAGAATGAATCCCCTCGCATGTTCGAAAACGACTTTGTCGATGCCTGCTCACGTTGGCATTGGACTTCACCGCTTTGGGCTTATGTGCCCATGGTACTTTTTCTGCTCTATCTCTCGATAGCAAAATTTGAAGTTAGCCTTGCTCTGACAGCAGGACTCTTTGCAGCTGGTGCATTTGCCTGGACCTTTGCTGAGTATGTCTTGCACCGCTTTGTTTTTCATTATCAACCGAAGCGTGCTTGGGCACAGCGCTTGCATTGGATTTTGCATGGCGTGCATCACGACTATCCCAGCGATGCATGGCGTTTAGTCATGCCTTTGCCAATCAGCTTGCCCCTTGCCGCCATCTTCTATGCACTATTTTATTTTACACTTGGCAAAGTTCTTACGCCAGCCTTTATGGCAGGATTTGTTGCCGGCTATCTTGTCTATGATATTGGACACTATGCCGTGCACCATTTCCCGATTAAGGGTGGTATTTGGGGCTACTTGCGTGAGCATCATATGCGCCATCACTTTCAATCACCGAATCAAGGTTATGGCGTAAGCTCACCGCTCTGGGATTATGTCTTTGGCACAACGTTCACAGCACGCCATGCAACCCACAGCACGCACACTCAGAAACGTGCATCCGAGCAAAACTTTGAGTTGTAGCACTACTACCCTTCGGTATAGCTTGCTACAACCAGCTGCAGCAATATGCTCGTCTCTATTCAGGGTTGTTTTGATTGATTGCTTAGCACAGTAAGCCGTCAGAGTTAATTGCAGTAGATACTGAAACGAACTAGAATGAATCTATGCAGCCAGCACGAATTCTTTTTTTTCTCCTTAGCGTTTTTTTGATGCTTGGTGTGCTGGCTGCCTTCTTTCCTGAACAAGGCATCGCACTTTCCGAAAAATTTTCGCTCCGATTCTTTAGCGTGCGTGCCCTTATCGGCATGGATGAGCTCGAGCCACCAGAGTTTGCTGCTGCATCTGCCGCACCCCTGCCCAGCACAAAAGCTGCCCTTACAAACCGTGCCAAATATCATATTGACCCTAACGATTCCACACGCCTTATTTACCCGAACGACGACAAAAGTGTGCTCTATCCCCTCTTTGCTGAACTTGAGAAATCCTCACAAGCCTCGCAGCCCATACGCATCTTGCACTACGGCGATTCTCAAATCGAAGAAGATCGCATGACCAGCACCATTCGGCAAGTGCTACAAAGCCGCTTCGGCGGTTCAGGCGTCGGTCTTATCTCGCCGAAACCACTTACTAATTCCCTATCGCTTTCACACAGTTGGTCAGAGAATTGGCAGCGCTACGCTGTGTTTGGAGACAGTTCAAAGCCCAAGCATAACCGATTTGGCATTATGGCGGCTTACTGCGACTATCAAGAGACACAAGCCCTGCTTTCTTTCAAGAAAAAGACTTCTGCTTCGCCCATGCTTGGAGCAACGCGTATCAGCATGCTATACGGCAATGCCAAAGCAGGTACAAAGGTTAGTCTAAGTGGCACGACATCACACGGCGAAAAAACACTCCAAAAAGGCAAACGACTTGCCAAACTGGAATGGACACTTGCTCAACCTGAAGAACCCTTGCGATTGAGATTTACTGGTCAGAGTCCAGAAGTGTATGCTATCGCGCTCGATGGCAAAAATGGTGTTGCCGTGGACAATATTCCTATTCGTGGCTCCTCAGGCGTTGAATTCGTTAAGATGGATTCAGCACTTTTTGCAGAAAACATTAAGGCGATGAATGTCAAGGCAGTGATTTTTCAATTTGGCGGCAACGCAGTGCCTTACATCAAAAGTCAAAAAGAACTCGAGTGGTATGAGACACATCTGACAAAGCAATTTCGTCTCTTCAAATCTCTTGGCCTGCACTTGATTGTGATTGGTCCATCAGATATGTCGACGAAATGGAAAGACAAATTTGTAACTTATGCTTATTTACCTGAATTGCGTGATATGATGCTTCGCTTGACGCACTCTTTTGAGGGCGTCTATTGGGATATGTATGCAGCGATGGGCGGAAAAAATTCCATGCCGAAATGGGTTAAGCAAAAGTTAGCAATTGAAGATTATACCCACTTCACCCGAAACGGCGCAGAAAAAGTTGCGCAAATGTTTATCCAATCTTTTCTGAAAGATTACAGTGAGTATCAGCAAGTTATGCAACGCAAAACTTACACTGCCGATGCAAAACCGGGTGATCGTGCCTTTTTGCAAAACTAAGCTCTGGCTAGTGCTTTTTTTCTTTCTTTTCCTCTTGCCTGCTGCGCGAGCCGACGCCTTAGCTTTACGCTCTGCTCTCACTTTCAGCGGCGTTCCAGCTGTAAACAGCACGCACTATACACCCGCGCTCAAAAGAAAGCCCGCGAGCAAACGATACGACTTTATCCGATACAGCGCCAATCAACTGACTTTTCTAGGCAAAGCCAAAACCTCTGAGCCCTTTCGCAGATTTTTTGAGAAGATGGATAGCCTAAAACACCATGCGTCAGGCAAAGTGCGCATCGTGCACTTTGGCGGCTCACATGTGCAAGCTGATGTATGGACAGGACAAGTGCGGCGCCGGCTGCGTGAATGGCAGCCCGAGTGTGAGGGCGAACGCGGTTTCATTTTCCCACAAAAACTGGCACATTCAAACGGTTCGCCTAACTTTAGGGTAAATTATCATGGACATTGGCGCGCCCATCGCAATGTCAAACGTAAAGATGAACTGCCTATTGGTGTTGCAGGCGTGGCAGCTACCACACACGACAGTCTGGCTGAGCTAGAAATTATTCTTACAGGCGATGGCTGGCTCGACTACCCTTATCCACAATACACCTTCACACAAGTAAAAGTATTCCACAATATCGAAGACGAGGGCTACCTTGTACGACTTTCAGATACGACACTGCCGCATCAATGCTTTATCAATCGTGCCGCTGGCTATACCGCTTTTGAGTTTGAGCACCCCTTACGCAGTGTGCGACTTTCGTTTGTCAAAGTTGGCACCGCTGAAAGTGAGTTTGTCTTGCGCGGTCTGCTTCTGGAGCGCAATGGCGCTGGATTTTCTTACAGCGCTATCGGTATCAACGGCGCAACCGTACGCTCTTACCTGCGCTGCGAATTGCTGAGCAAAGAACTTGCGCTTTTGAACCCTGATTTAATCGTGTTTTCAATCGGCGTCAATGACACACGTGGCAAATATTTTGACGCTAAAAAATTCGAAGAGGATTACGAAAATCTCTTGCGCACGGTCAAATCAGTTGCACCTAACGCTGCGATTCTTTTTGTTACCAATAGCGACAATCTCCGACGCTCGCGTGCGCCAAATCTTAACACACTTGCCGCACGCGAAGTACTTTTCCGCTTAGCTCAAAAGCATAACGCTGCTGTTTGGGACTTGTTCGAAGTGATGGGTGGACTGAGATCTTTTGCCTATTGGCAACAAGCCAAGCTTGCCAAGCGCGATAAAGTGCATTTCAATCACAGTGGCTATACCTTGCTTGGCGATCTTTTCTTTGACGCACTCATTGAGGCTTACAACACGTATCGCGAAGAAGAGTTTGCGACAAATAAGCAATGACCGAGATGCTTGAGTGGCTTTACGCCATCTTTGCCTATAACCCTGACATGCCCATGATATTCACGCGTGGCGCATTCTGGTGGTTCTTTGCCGTTGTCCTCGCTGGCTACACCCTTGTCTATGACAAATCAAATTGGCGCAACGCTTATCTCTTTCTTGTCAGCGTTTTTTTCTACTACAAGACTGCTGGACTTTTCTTCTTGCTTCTGCTCTTTTCTACCGTTGCTGATTACGCCATCGGTCTTGTCATGCATCGCACAGCAGGTAAAGTGCGTGCAACATGGCTCTGGACAAGTATTGCGCTAAATCTGGGCGTACTTGGCTATTTCAAGTATGCGTACTTCTTTACAGAGTCGTATAATGCGCTCTTTCAAACCAACCTGAAACCGCTCAACTTTCTGGCGCACTGGTCAAACGGCTTTGTTGGTACACACTTCGATATTGATACCATCATCTTGCCGATAGGTATTTCTTTCTACACGTTCCAGAAATTGAGTTATGTGATTGATGTTTATCGCAAAGAGCTTGAGCCTGTTAAGAACTTTTTGGATTTTGGTTTCTTCGTTACGTTCTTTCCGCAGCTTGTTGCTGGTCCTATTGTGCGCGCCGCAAGTTTTTATTCCGCAGATGTATCAGCCCTATCGTTTGAGTGAAGCCGAGTTTGGCAGCGCCCTTTTTCTTGTGCTAAAAGGACTGCTCAAAAAAATGCTGATTTCCGATTATATCTCCGTCAATTTCGTTGATCGCATTTTTGCGCATCCCAGCGCATACACTGGCTTTGAAGCCTTGATGGCTTGCTATGCCTACTCCTTGCAAGTCTATTGCGATTTTTCAGGCTACACCGATATTGCGATTGGACTTTCGCTCATGATGGGCTTTAGGCTTGCACCGAATTTTAACGAACCGCACAAAGCCGAAAATGTCGCTGAGTTTTGGCGACGCTGGCATATTTCGCTCTCCAACTGGCTACGCGATTATCTTTATATTCCACTTGGTGGTAATCGCCATGGGGAGTGGCGCACCAACTTCAACATTATGGCAACGATGCTCCTAGGTGGCTTGTGGCATGGGGCAAGTTGGAATTTCGTAATCTGGGGCGGGCTCAACGGTCTAGCTCTGCTCTTCTATCGCTACTGGCGGCGTGTTAGCCCGTTCAAAGACGATCAACGCTGGTGGATTATGATGACTTCTGTCTTTATCACTTTTTCTTTTATCACCTTCACGCGCATTTTTTTCCGTGCAGAGTCGTTTGACCTTGCTCTTGAAATGATTCAAAAACTCTCTGGCGGCATTGAACTTGCGCTCATTCCAAACATTGTTGCAGGATATGCTGGTGTGTTTGCAATCTTGGCATTGGGCTTCTTCTGGCAGTGGATGCCTGCTGCCTGGAAAGAATATGGCAAGGCTGTGTTTGTGGAATCACCGATATATGCTAAAGCCGTAGCAACTGCTGCGGTCGTGTTTGTGGTCTATCAAGCCATCTCAGCCGACATGCAGCCGTTTATCTATTTCCAGTTCTGATGAGCGAATCGACTAGATTCAGGTGTTAGCCGACTTAGGCGGAGCACCGTTTCTAGCTTCTCTTGCTTCTTGCGCTTCCTTAATGCGTGCATTAGTTTCATTGATTACTTTCATCGTATCGGAAATTTGCGAACTCATTTCACGAATGCGCGAAATTTTGCCTTGAATTTCGCGCAGCGTCTCTGAGACCTGCTTGAGGTTACGCGATTTTTCATAGATGAGAAAATACTCAATAGCTTGGCGCAGGGCAGCGTGCAAATCACCATTGTATTTTTTTGCACAATCTCGCGAAACTCTTGCTCTTTTTGCGGGTCTAACTTAAGTCCAACATCGCTGAACGAAGAGGCATCGTCGCTCGCGGCGTATTTTGAAGCCATAGTGATTGGATTGGTCAATTTCAAAAATCCGTTCAAGATAGAGCCTTTGCTGCAAATCCTCAAACTTCCGTGTGATGGTCACTACACTTGGTGGGCATGCATCTGATTCGGCGCTACTTTGTACAAATAAGCAAAGAGCTTAACTTCAGCAACTTTTTTCCAATTAATAACAAAATTATTCATTACTATGGCAACGACCTCGCTTTCCTCCACACCGAAAACTGATCTTGAAATTGCTCGTGCAGCCAAACTGCGCCCGATTGTAGAAGTCGCAGAAAAACTCGGTGTCGACGGCGAGCATCTTGAACTTTATGGCAAATACAAAGCTAAACTGCCGCTTTCTCTCATTGACCTGGCAAAAGCACAGAAAAGCACACTGATTTTAGTCTCCGCCATTACACCCACACCCGCTGGCGAAGGTAAAACCACGACCACGATTGGCTTGACCGAAGCGCTCAATCGTTTGGGCAAGAAAGCCGTTGCCGTGCTGCGTGAACCTTCACTTGGTCCTGTTTTCGGTATCAAAGGCGGTGCTACAGGTGGTGGCTATTCACAAGTTGTGCCTATGGATGAGATCAATTTGCATTTTACAGGCGACTTTCCTGCTGTGGAAAAAGCACACAACTTGCTTGCAGCGGTCATTGATAACAACATTCAAAACCGCAAGAATACCATTAACCTCGAGCCGCGCTCGGTGCGCTGGAAGCGCGTCATGGATATGAATGACCGTGCATTGCGCAAAATTATCGTAGGACTTGGTGGCAAAGGTTACGGCATTCCACGCGAAACTGGCTTCGATATCACTGCAGCTTCTGAAGTCATGGCAATTCTTTGCATGTCGAACGATCTTTTCCACCTTAAAGAAAAACTTGGGAATATCTTCGTGGGCTACACACGCGACAAAGTACCTGTCTTTGCGCGTGACCTTAAAGTACATGGTGCTATGGCTGCGCTAATGAAAGATGCTATCAAACCCAACCTTGTACAGACCCTTGAAGGCAATCCCGCGCTTATTCATGCCGGTCCATTTGCTAATATCGCTCAAGGCACAAATACCATCATTGCCACACGCATGGGTTTATCGCTTGCTGATTACGCCGTCACGGAAGCTGGCTTCGGTTTTGATTTAGGGGGCGAAAAGTTTCTTCACATCAAGTGCGGATATGGCAATTTCTCACCCAAAGCGATTGTTATTGTCGCCACCGTGCGTGCCCTGAAATACCACGGCGGTGCAGCACTCGATACGCTCAAGCACCCCAATCTTGCTGCACTTAGCATGGGGCTTGCCAACCTCGATAAGCATCTTGAAAATGCAAAGCAGTTTGGCTTGCAGCCCGTCGTTGCGGTCAATAAGTTCTATACAGACACACAAGAAGAATTAGACTTGGTGGTCAAGCATTGTGCATCGCTCGGCGTGAAGGCTGCCGTTTCAGAAGTGTGGGCACATGGCGGTGGCGGCGCATTAGAACTTGCAGAATATGTGCTGCAAGCCACACAAAGCAGCACAGGTTTTACACCACTTTATGATTGGTCGTGGGGCGTTGAGAAAAAAATTGAGACAATTGCAACAAAAATTTATGGCGCCGAAAAAGTCGTCTTCCAAGCGCAGGCTCAAAACGACCTCAAAACAATTGAAGCACTTGGATTTGATAAGCTCCCAATTTGCATCGCTAAAACGCAAAAGTCGCTCTCCGACAATCCCGCACTTATTGGCAGACCCACAGGCTTTACACTTAGTGTGCGTGAAATTGAAATTGCCTCTGGGGCAGGTTTTCTTGTGCCAATCACAGGAGAAATGGTGCGTATGCCCGGCTTGCCTGAAGTCCCTGCCGCTGAAACCATTGACATTGATGAGCATGGCAATATCGTTGGCTTGTTCTAATCTGACTGTGTTTTTAGGCGTCCACATCAAAAAAGCCACGTTGATTGCCTTCAGCGTGGCTTTTGCTTTCAGAATTTATCTGATGGTACGCGGCTTATCGTTTCGTTGCACTACCTCCACCCGCGCTTGCTAATCGAGCTTTACCAATTGCTTCCGAAAGTTTTGCAGGTGGCAACCGCAAGGCGTTCAGTCCCTTTTGTAAGGCTTCTTCGCTGTCGCGCCCTAAACCTTTTGTATTGACGGCAACGGAACTGAGCACACTTTGCGTATTACGATTGATGAAAAAGACCTCAAATGTAATGTCTTGCAGTACGAGCGGTCCATTCATCGTTTGAACCGTACCCGCCTCTTTTGCCGTAAAAGAGCCACGCGCAACGATAGGCGCGTTACGTTGCACGGTTACACCATTTTTTTCTAAGGCTTGCACTACCATTTTGGCAAGCATTGCGTTTTGTCCATCGGTGATGTCATTATCGGCAACTTCCACATCGCAGGCAAAACTGCCAATACCTTCCACAGCAATATCAAAAGACAGCGTGGTGATGTTTCGCAGTTCGGAGCGCAGTGTTGCTGAGAGGCGCGAAAGATCAAGCGTCGCTGTAACTTTAGCTTTGTTGCCTTTGATGCCTAAGGCTTGCACAACATAGTTCAACTTTGCAAGCCCATCTTCGCCTGTGATAACTTTTTCGACGACTTCATCGCCAGCTTTGAAGGTAATCGGCACACCGCGAATGGGTTGACCATTGCAGAGGGCTTGCACGGTCAAAGGTTCAGGCAACACATCACCGATTTTGCCTTTTTGATTGTCGCCGCCAGCTTTCTTTAGCACAATCATGGAGAGTTCATCGCGCACCTGCGACTCAATAAACTCCGGTCGAACATCTTCGGGCAGCGTATAACCTTTTGCTACAATGTTGAAGAAAACCACCTTCGGACCAACTTCTTCTGCAATTGCCAAGGCTTCCATGTAAGCGTTAATTGCAGAGCCGATGTCACCTTTGCTTGAAAGCGCTGCACCAGAGGCAATTTTTTCTCGAATCTTTGCAATCTCACCATCAAGTTCTGTTTTCAAGGTATTGGTAAATTCTTCACGGTTCAGCACAGCAAGTGCGAATGCTTTGCCTGTTACTTTTGACTCAAAGGTTTCTGCAATTTCAACCCCAATGAGCGGCATTTTTTCAACTTCGGTCTCAATGCGGTCAGTTAAGTCGCTGGTAATTAATGCACTACTTCCAACGATTTTTTCTGTCTGCACGAGTTTTGATTTGGTCGAGACCGTCACTTTGAACTGTTTAGCAATTTCTGCTTTGGCTTTGGCTTTGGCTTCGTCCAGCGCTTTTGCTCCCATGCCTTGCCCTACGCCTACCCAATACAGCTCTTGCGGATACTTCGGACTTTTGCCCGTGCTGACCCATGTAGGCTGCGCTTGCGCCAGCGCAATGCTTAGCGTAACACACCAGAGCACGAGATAACTGATGATGAATTTCATACTCACTCTCCTTTTCAACTAAGAATTGATAATTTCTAACAACATCAGTTTGCGATTGACATTGACGCGTTTGAGTTTTGCACCCAACTTTTTGATGTTTTTGTTGGCTTCAAATGCTTTGCTTATGGCTTTGAAGAAATCGCGCTCACTCTCGTAGCTGTTTTGCCACAAGATCCAATCCACAGTTTCTTTTGTCGTTGCATTATTCTTGCGCTTTGTTGTTACTTCTTTAAGCACATCTTCAAGTGCGTCGGTCAAGTCGTCGGGGTCATCAAACTTGCCGGTGATGCGGAAAATGACCTTATACTGCCGCCCTGATGCAATATCTTCTTTCCAATACGCATTGATGCGGCTAAGCACGCGGTCGATGGCAAAGTTCATAGCTTCTTCAATCAATGCTGCCTCAGGCACATCTGGGCGCTCGGGACTGTATCCTGTTTCTGTGCCGAGCAATCGTGCAGTGGTAGTCTCATAGGCACGGCACCCTACTGAGGCTTTTTTGCCAATTGAACCCTGCTCAATCTTCACATTGTAACTGATGTAAATATCTGCTCCAATTGAGAGTGCCAGTTTGTAGGCAATATCGTCTTGAATGCCAGCGACAGCTTTTTTTGCGCTTACCAGATCATTTACTGCATCTTGTTGTTCAGGTACTCTGACTTCGTAGCGCCGCGCGGTCAAATATGATTCAATCACTTCGGCGCCTTTCTTGATGTTGGGATCGCGCTGTAAGGCTGCAATCGGACTCTGTCCCTTCGGCACTTCAGGCAAAACCATGATAAACGGATTGCCTGCAATTGCCGCTAAGTCTTTTGTGCCTGCAATCGCACCTTTGGCAACCAGGTCTTCTTTCAGCTTTTCACGATTGACTCGGATGAGCTTTTCTACTTTGACGCTCCCGTCTTGCAACTTTACTTTGCTTAAAATCGAGTTGCTCATGAACGTGATGTAGTTGTTGATATTGGCGTCGGTGAAGAATTCCTGCTCAATGGCTTTGAAGGCTTCTTTTTCAGCGGGAGTTTGCAAAATGGCATCGTTGGCAGAGTAGAGCAGGAAATAGACTGCACATTTGCGTGCATCACGTTCAGCTTCATCTACATTGAAGCCAATACCTTTGGCTTTGAGTGTCACTTCCGTCGGTGAGTAGCTTTCCACGAACGTCGCCTCTTGCGATTTAGGTACTTGCGCATACACTGCACGACCTACTACTACGAACAGCAGTAGGAGCACAAGTGGTACAGTAAATCCTTTCATAGTTTCTCCTTACAACATAGTTTTTAGGTTGAGACAACACTTTTTTTCGCACCTTGCTGTGCAATCGTTACAATGACGACAGTACGTCTGTGCGCTGGCGCAAATTGCACAAAGTTCACACTCTTTCTTAAGAAAGAAAAATATGCAGAGGTTTTTCTTACCCTGTGTGGATTTACTTTTTTGCGTAAAACTGTATTTTTCGGCATCCTTTTTCTTCAGCTAACCTGTAGTGCATCATGAAGTTCAAGAAAAGCGACCTGAAATGGATGCTCTCAGAAATTGAAGCGCTTGTGGAGCGAACGAAAACACTAGAGAAAAAGTACAAGTCTGTTTTGGAAGACGTTCATTTGAGCAATTTAGCAAGTGCAAAAACTTGGTGCATTACCTTGCGCTGCGTGAATCAGATGTACGCGCACTACAAAGTCGTTTGAGCCTGTATGGTCTTTCGAGCTTAGGTCGGTCTGAGCGGCATGTGCGCGCGACACTCTTGACCTTGCGTACTGTGCTGCGCTCACTTATTTTAGGCAAAACACCTCGAGCTATTCACCCGCCAATTTCAGTCAAGGAAGGCAAGACGCTGCTCAAACGTCATACGGTTGCCCTGCTTGGCAAAAAGCAGCGTGGTAGCCACGTGGCTGTGATGGTTACACTGCCCAGCGATGCTGCAGATAATCCTGTTCTGATTAGAAACCTTATTGCTGCTGGCATGACCTGCGCGCGAATTAACTGTGCGCATGACGATGAACAAACTTGGCTAAACATGATTAAGCACATTCGCGCAGCAGCACATGAACTTGATACTTCATGCAAAATTTGCATGGACCTTGCAGGGCCTAAACTTCGCACTGGGGCAATGAAGCAAGGTGAACAAGTTTTGCATCTTTCACCAGAGCGTGACCTCTATGGCAGAGCTGTTGCTCCTGCGGTCGTCTATCTTTCTGCACCTACACCAATTTTACCGCCCGATACCTTGCCTGTCGATGCGCAGTGGCTTGCTGGATTGCATGAGGATGATAAAATCACTTTTGTCGATACGCGCGGCAAACATGGCATGCTTAAACTGGAGCGTCAGCTTGAAAAACACCTTTGGCGCGCCAAATGTTATGACTCCGCATATTTTGCTACGGGCGTGGTGCTGACCGTAGAACGTACGCAGGCTTCTTCACCAGTTCTTGCTCTACCGCCACGCGAAGAAAAAATCATCTTGCGTGTTGGCGATACACTCCTCTTGCACAAAGCAGATATTCCGGGCGAGCCTGCTGAATACAATGCCAATGGCGAATGCATTAAAGCGGCACACATTGCTTGCACTCTGCCGCAAGTCTTTTCACATGTAAAAATCGGCGACCCCATCTTGTTCGATGACGGTGCAATCGAAGGTGTCGTTCGCCATGCTTCCTGTGAAGAACTGGCAATTGAGATTACACATACGACCAGTGAGATTGGCAAATTGCGCAGCGATAAAGGCATCAACTTGCCGCAGACCGATTTGAATCTAAGCGGACTTACCAGCAAAGACCTCGCTGACTTGCCTTTTATTGCTGAACATGCCGATTTAGTTAGTGCATCATTCATTAATACACCGCATGATGTCTCACTTTTGCTCGATGAGCTAGCTCGTCTTAATGCCTTGCACTTAGGCTTAATTTTGAAAATCGAGACGCAAAAGGCCTTTCATCATTTTCCTGATATTTTGCTTACGGCTATGCGCCACTACCCTATCGGCGTGATGATTGCGCGTGGCGATTTAGCGCTGGAAGTTGGCTGGGAAAATTTGGCACATATCCAAGAAGAGTTGCTGCGTTTAGGTGAAGCAGCTCATATTCCCATCATCTGGGCAACCCAGGTCTTAGAGACACTAGCCAAGAAAGGGCGTCCATCACGCGCCGAAATTTCCGATGTCGCGCTAGCAGAGCGCGCTGAAGGCGTCATGCTCAATAAAGGCGCACACATTCTCGATACTATTCAGATGCTGGAACGCATTTTGGAATCAATGCAGCGCTATCAAGACAAAAAGACATCGCTCCTGCCTGCTTTGCATACCATCATTGAGCGTGACTACTCAGAGCGCGATTGAATAGCTTGTTTTGTTCGTGCTATTGGCTTCTTGCTTACAGTATCTCCATATTGAGATTTACAAGCAAATTGTTATCTTTGCAGTTTTGAGAACGCAGTTAGCCTGTGAAAATCACGCCGTTTTACATTGACGCCCTAAAGGTCGGCGACCCAAAGCACTTGTTTTTCATTGCAGGTCCGTGTGTCGTGGAAAGCCGCGAGCTGGTGTTACGCACTGCTGAAAAACTCAAGCACGCCGCCATGCGTGTCGGCGTAGGCTTAATTTTCAAATCATCCTACAAAAAAGCCAATCGTACTTCGTCCGCCTCCTTTACGGGCATCGGCGATGAGCGAGCGCTGAAAATTCTGCGTGAAGTCAAAGAGAGACTTGATGTGCCTGTGCTCACCGATGTGCATTTGCCCGTCGAAGCTGAACTTGCAGCTGAGTATGTCGATGTTCTGCAAATTCCTGCTTTTCTTTCACGCCAAACAGAACTTTTGCAAGCTGCGGGCAAAACCGGTAAAGCCGTCAACATCAAGAAAGGGCAGTTTATGGCGCCAAGCGATATGAGCAAAGCTGCCGCAAAGGTTCTGGAGACGGGCAATTCAAGAGTGATGCTCACTGAGCGTGGTACAAGTTTTGGGTATCATAATCTCGTGGTGGATTATCGAGCTTTGCCTATTATGTCAGAGACAGGCCTGCCTGTCGTCTTCGATGCAACGCATAGTGTTCAATTGCCAAGTGCTGGTAATGGGGTCTCGTCAGGCGAGCGCCGCTTCATCCCAGCGCTTGCACGTGCTGCTGTTGCCGTCGGCATCTCGGGCATCTTTATGGAAGTGCACCCCGACCCAAGCCGTGCTAAATCTGATGCCGCCACGCAAGTTCCGCTCAAGCACTTTGAGCGACTTGCACGTGAGCTCAAGGCACTCTTCGAGCTTTCCAGCACCTTCAAAACCAAACTTGACTGACGTCAATGGACTTCATGGGAATACCAACTTCCGCGATTAGCGAAGAAGAGCGTTTCAAACGCTATAAAGAAGCGCTCAAACACATTCGCGTCATCATTCTCTCCGTCGATGGCGTGCTGACCGATGGACAAATCAACTACACAGAATCAGGCGACGAAATCCGCACATTCTTTGCACGTGATGGCTTTGCAATCAAAGAAGCCCTTGCACAAGGCTTACGCATCATCGTTATCTCCACGCGTCCTTCAAAAGCCACTATGCGCCGAATGATCGAGCTCGGCGTAACCGATGTTTATCTTGGCATCAGAAGCAAAATTGAAACCTACGAAGAAATCAAGACACTTTATGGGTTGAAAGATGAAGAGTGTCTCTACATCGGCGATGATTACGACGACTTAGAGATTCTCAAAAAGGTTGGCTTTTCAGCCACACCACTTAACGGTATCGATGCCCTGCGTTACAATGTCGGCTATGTCTCCGCTTTCGAAGGCGGTAAAGGCTGCGTACGTGATGTTATTGAACTCACACTCGTTGAACAAGGCAAGTGGCGATATGGCGAACTCTACCGCTAAATGCTGCTCTTGCGCTTGTTTCTGACGCTCTCTCTTCAAGTCTTCTGATGATTCAATCTTGTTCAATTGCATTTGAATTGCAACTCACACGCGCTTGATTGTTTTCAGTACAGCGCATTCTTTCGTATCTTGATAATTCGTGATATGATAATTTGATAATCTAATCGGGGAGTAACTATGAAATCAACGGCGTCTTCCGAAACGTCTTCTGCACCCTCAAGCGCAAAACGCTCCGCTCGCTCTTCTAATGGTGTTGCAAAGAAAGTGAAAACGGTCGGTGTGCTCACCAGCGGCGGCGATTGCTCTGGCTTAAATCCTACACTGCGTGCTTTGGTCAAAACTCTAATCAATGACTACGGGGTGAAAGTGATTGGCTACCGCGATGGATTTAGAGGCATGATTGAGAATGATTATGTCGAGCTAGATTACAAAAGTGTGTCGGGCATTATCGATAAAGGTGGCACGATTTTAGGCACCTCCAACAAAGCCAATCCGTTTCGTCAGTATCAGCCTAAGACCGGCGAGTTCAAAGATGTCTCAAAGAAAGTTATCGCCGATGCCAAAAAACTTGGCATTGATGCACTTGTCGCTATCGGTGGCGATGGCACCATGTCTATGGCGGCGCGCTTTACCGATATGGGATTGCCCACCGTTGGGATTCCAAAGACCATTGATAATGACCTGATGGCAACTGACCTTACGTTCGGATTTCATTCAGCGGTTCAAATTGTCTGTGAATCTATTGATCGCATCAACACGACAGCAATGTCGCATCACCGCGTGATGATCATTGAAGCTATGGGACGCTATGCTGGCTGGATTGCACTCTATGGAGGAGTCGCTGGCGGTGCTGATGTCATTCTCATTCCTGAAATTCCTTACTCAATTGAAACCGTTGCTAAAGTGTGCAGACGACGCAATCAGCAGGGTAAAGGCTTTACCATTATCGTCATTGCGGAAGGGGCAAAGCCGATTGGCGGTGAGTTAACTGTTCAGAAAATTGTCAAGGATAGTTTTGACCAAATTCGCTTGGGCGGAGTCAGTATGCGGCTTGCCAACCAACTTGAGCAACTCATTCCGCACCTTGAAGTGCGCGTAACTGTGCTTGGGCATTTACAGCGTGGCGGCTCGCCTATTGCCTTCGACCGCTTGCTTTCTACACGCTTTGGTGTGCATGCTGCCCACATGGTCATGCGCGGTGAATTTGCACGCATGTCCGCTTTGCGTGGGAATGAAATCGTCTCTGTTCCCATCGCTGAAGTTGCAGGCAAAAACAAATTTGTGCCGCTCGATCATGATCTGATTCGTGCAGCCCGATCCGTTGGAACATCGTTTGGCGAACCCGAATAACACTTTTGGGATTTACCTCACAAAGTAGAGCCTTTGTTCAAGTGAAAGCTGTTTTTTCAATGTGCGTTGGCTTGAAGGCTCAATCCGCTCTTTGCTATGTTGAACCATAAACACTAATCGTACGCTTATATTTCTACGCTTATATTTCTTGAATATGCATTGTGATGTTATCGTTACCGCAACATCCATTCATCATCCAACGCTCTGCTAACAAAATTCACCATCCTCAAATGCGACTTTTCTTTGTGCTCTTCATTCTTGCCGTCGCTTTCATTGGCACGATTCTGTTCTTTATTCGCGGCTATGCCAAATTGCCCAAAGCGTTGCCCAATGAAACCGCACTGCCTTCACCTGACTGGGTCAAAGACGCTATCATTTACGAAGTCTTTGTTCGTAATTTCTCCGCTGAAGGCACATTCAAAGCCTTAGAAGCGCGCTTGCCCGAACTGCGCGACCTCGGCGTTTCCGTCATTTGGCTGATGCCCATTCACCCCATCGGAAAGATCAAACGCAAAGGCACTTTCGGCAGCCCTTATTCCGTTCAAGACTACCTTGCACTTGATTCTCTCTATGGCACAAAGGAAGACTTCAAATCGCTTGTAGCCGCAGTTCATGCGCAAGGCATGAAAATTATTCTTGATATGGTGCTCAACCACACCGCTTGGGATAATGAACTCATCAGCACTCACCCCGATTTTTATCGGCGCAATAAAAATGGGGAAATTGTCTCACCTAATGATGATTGGACTGATGTTGCTGATATTAACTACAATAATCCCGAAGTGCGCCAGTATATGAAAAATGTGATGCTCTATTGGATTTTGGAATATGATGTCGATGGTTTTCGCTGCGATGTTGCTGAACTTATTCCAACCGAATTTTGGACCGAGAGTTTGAGAGAATTGCGTCGGGTCAAGCCCTCGCTGATGCTGCTCTCCGAAGGCACCTTGCCCGAACACCATGTCGCCGGCTTCGATCTGACTTACTCTTGGACGATTTACGATGCCCTCACTAAAATTCTCAAAGGCAAAGACAACGCTCTCTTGTTGCACGACCTTTTAGAAAAAGAAGAAAAAGTCTTTCCCAAAAACTCACTGCGCATGCGCTTCAACACGAACCACGATAAAAATGCTTATGATGGAACTCCGCAGGTACACTTTGGCAGCAAGACAGCTGCTCAGCTGACTGCTGCTCTGGTTTTTACTCTTGGCGGTTATGGCACAATTCGCAGTGTGCCCATGCTCTACAATGGCGATGAAGTTGGCAGCCCGACACGCATTAGCCTGTTTGAAAAGACCCCAATTGATTGGAATACCCCAGACGCAGGAGAGTGGAAGCAGTTCTACAAACGGCTCATTGCACTACGCCAAACTGAGCCTGCCCTTACACGCGGCACCATGACGAAATTGCGGACCTCTAACGATGAAGCCGTTTTCGCCTTCGAGCGCCAGCATCAAGATAGCCGCGTGATTGTTGCTGCAAATCTTAGCAAAACCCCATTCAACGGGTTTGTGAAAACCGAACCCAACAAAACCCTTATCGAGGTTTGGAACGCAGAAAAACAACTGCAGACAAAAGACGGCAATCTCAAACTGACCTTAGAGCCGTTAGAGTTCAAAATCTGGAAAATGAAAGATTAGTCATTCTAAAATCGCAACGGCAATTACGTGGTATTCATGGCAGGATATTGTACCAAGATGGTGTCAGAAATTTTATGCTTTGCTCTCTGACTGCGCCCGCATTTTCCAAATCAAAAATGCTCCAACACCGATAAGTGTAAGCGGTAAGACATACTGCCAGATATATCGCCAGATGTACTTCCAGATGTACTTGATAGTGTATTCTGGAAAAAATTGCTCAAACAAAATGATGCTACCGAGCACAATAAGCGCCACACCAACAAATGACAACGTGCGTCTTTTGCGCGCTTGAGTAGAATATGCGTCTTCTTGTTGAAACTCTGGCGTTATTGCTGTCGCACTTTCAGGCGCATTAGCCAGCAGTGAAGGCTTTCTTTGCGGCATAGTTATCCACAGTGTCAGGTACACCACTGCGCTAATCCCGCTTAAAAAGAGACCTGCAATAAAGAGTACACGAATCAAGACGGGGTCGATATCGAAGTATTCACCGAGCCCGGATGCGACACCAGCAATAAGGCAATCCTGTGAAGAGCGGTACAATCGTTTCATAGATATTCGTCAAGAAGGCGTTAAGATCAAAGTAAAACATGCGCAACACATGGCAGAAAGTTTCAGGATTTTTTTCAACAAGCCCTGGCTAAGCTCATCTGTACGCTTGCTCAAAGTGTAGCGCGTCCTTCCAGCGCGCGTGTCAAAGTCGCTTCATCAGTGTATTCTAATTCGCTGCCTACTGGAATGCCACGTGCAATTCGCGAGATTTTGATGCCAAGTGGCTTGAGCAGTCGGGCAAGATAGAGCACAGTTGTTTCGCCCTCCACGGTCGGATTTAGCGCCAGAATAACTTCTTGCACGGCGTCTTTGCCCTCTGCATGAAGGCGCACAAGCAATTCTTTGATTTTAAGATCATCAGGTCCAATACCATCAAGCGGAGAAATCACGCCGTGCAAGACATGATAGAGACCATTGTACTGATTAGTTTTCTCAAAGGCAATCACATCACTTGGTGATTCCACGACGCAAATGATGGTACGGTTACGTTTCGGGCTCGTGCAAATTGGGCAAGGATCTTGATGCACATCAGTCATATTTTGACAGATACTGCAATAAATCACTTGCTCTTTTGCATCGAGAATTGCCTTAGCCAGCAGTTGCGCTTCTTCTTTTTTTTCTCGCAAAATATGCAGCGCAAGTCGCTGTGCAGTTTTCCTACCAATGCCCGGCAACTTTGCAAATTCTTCTACTAAGGTTTCAATAGCTTGTGAGGTATATCGCATACTGAGAATAGTTTATCGTTTTATGCACGGAACAGGCGCGCTACAAAGCATGTTACTTTCTAATACGCTTTTGCCTGCCAGAAACTATAGCTATTTTGTATGTTTGTGAAAACTGCTCAAAGAATGAACAGCTTGACCGATGAAGTGGCTTTTGTGCATGATGCTCTTGCTGTTGTTCTACAAGCTCGGTTTGGCGCAAAAGACCGACTCTCTTTCCACGCTACCCGACAGTGTGGAAACACTCCGCCGGCAGACTTTAGATCGTTTGCTTGATCTCTCCGATGAACAAAGTGGCAACAGCGAAATTCTAGAGCAGTTTAATCTTTTGCGTTTGCAAAAAATCAACATTAACACCTCTGGCTTTGCAAAGTTACTCTCTATTCCCTTTCTTACTGCGCCCGATGTCGAGCGTATCTTAAAGTATCGCAAAGAAAAAAATGGCTTCAAGTCGGTTGCAGAACTGCGCGCGCTGATCGATGAAGACACTTATGATCTCATAGAAGATTTTCTTACAGTCGGACGCATCAAAACGCAAGACCTCGCCAAACCCTCTTTTCTAGATGACTTAGAGCGCGGGGTGCTCTGGCAGCGCGCCTCACTTGAATACATTGGTCGCACACTTGTCGAGACGCCTTTGCGCGCAGGGTTTCAAAACGGAGCGTATCAAGGCTCTGCGCCGCGCGTCTATAATCGCGTTCAAGGTTTTTTGTCCGACAATTTCCTCATCTCTGCACTTGCCGAAAAAGACGTCGGTGAAGTCTCTCTCTTTGATTTCACATCGGCAACGCTGTACGCACGCGATCTTTACAACCTTAAATCTCTCGTGATTGGCGATTTTAATCTTGCCTTCGGTCAAGGCTTAGCAATGCAAACTGGACGCGCTTTCTTCAAAAGCCCAGAAGCAGTTGCAACTGTCAAGCGCTCACTTCGGCAAGTGCGTCCATACACCTCGACAGCAGAGCAAAACTTTTTTCGCGGGCTTGCTGCCGAAGTCGAATTTGGCGCGCTGACCTTTATCGGATTTTATTCACGCAATTTGATTAGTGGAACAATTAACGACACCGCATTTTCGAGCTTAAACTTTGATGGGCTTTTCCGTACAGCGTCTGAAATTGCCCGCCAGCGCAACATTGATGAACTTGCTTTCGGCGCACGCACACAACTCAACACGGAACTTTTTGACAATCTCTTCAGTCTTGGCGGCACATTCTACCAAACACGATACGACAGACCATTTATTCCCAGAGATGATTTATTCAACCGCAATCGCTTTCGTGGCGATGTTGCCAATATTGCAGCATTGGATTTTGACTACTTGTTCTATCAATTCAACTTCTTTGGTGAAGCGGCATACTCAGTGGAGCAACATGCCCTCTCATGGCTTTTCGGGGTACAGACTGAATTTGCAAGAGGCATCAGAGGTGTGATTCATGTGCGCAATTATTCGCCATCCTACTTTTCGCCAAGAGCGAATGCATTTTCTGAAACCAGCGGTGGCGCACAGGGTCGCAATGAGCGCGGGGTTTATCTCGGGGCGGACATTCGACTTTCGCCTACCCTGAAAGTGCGCGCGTATTACGATTACTACGAGTTTCCTTTTATTGCCTCAAACACAGTTCTGCCCTCATCGGGCAATGACATGCTGCTTCAAATCTCTTACAAGCCTCGCCGTGACCTGCTTATTGAAACACTGCTGCAACTCAAAACGCGTGAAGAAGCACTCACACAACTCGATGTCTTAGGTCGAGAATATCGGATTGCCACACCGCAGCGCACAGAACGCATACGCACGGATTTCATCTACCAACTCTCTGCACGCTTACGACTGCGCACGCGCGTAGAAGCACGACATTTTACACGCGAGCTTGTCAATGAGACGCAGCGTAATTTAGGCTGGCTTATTGCGCAAGATGTAAATCTTGATCTCTTTGAGGCGCGCCTTTCTCTTGATGCCAGACTTGCTTTTTTTCAGACAGATTCATTTGACGCAGCCGTCTATGCGTTTGAAAACGACTTACCTCTGACCTTCACGATTTATGCCCACAATGGCAAGGGTCAGCGTGTGTTTATCAATCTACGTTATCAGATTTTTCCACAGGTAGAACTTGCTGCGCGTTATGCCAACGTGTTTCGTGCTGATGTAGCTACAATTGGCAGCGGCAATGAACAATTTCCAAGCAATAGCCCCAGCACACTTAGTCTTGGTCTGCGCGCACGATTTTAAGCAGAACGCTGCACCTGGCGTCGGCTTGGCACTGGCTTTGTTTCTATGTTGATTTTCACTTTGCTTTTGAGCAGATCATACACCTTCTGACGTATGATGCGGTCAACCACATAGTCGCGTACCTGATCACTCAAATAGGCTTGTTTGAGTTGATTTGGATCTAAACCTGTTGCTTTTGCTTCCTTTTCAGCTTCAGCGAAAATATCCGCTTCTTCTACCTTGATGCCGTGCATATCGGCAATTTTGTTGCGAATCAGCATCCAGCGGGCTTGCTGCTCTGCGCTTGGACGAATCTCGCGCCGAAAGGCTTCTTCATTAAACCCGCGTGGGAAATTGCCACCGATGCGCTGACGCGCATTATCGACAAGCAGATTTTCAAACAGCCGTGTCATAGAACTTGGCACTTCAATCGGGTTGTCTTTCACAAAGCGCTGTGCAATCTCTTCAAGCAAATCATCTTCAGCTTTCATTTCGTAGTATTTTTCCAGCGTTACACGAATATCCTCACGCAATTCCTGCACGGTCTGACATTTGCCTTCTGAAAATTCTTTGGCAAGTTCATCGCTCAGTTCAGGCAGATCGAGTTGCTTGACTTCTTTGACCGACACACGAAAGCGCGTCAGTTCTACCGCACCGTTGTCTTTGCGCAACTCTACATCCACCAGCCGCTCATCGCCAGCTTTGACACCGAGCAAAGCCTTTTTGAGTGTGCTGTCGTCAGCCAGTTCATTGAGCAGAAATTCCTGTTGCTCATAGCGTGCTCCGATGATTGCCATGCCTGCTTCATCTAATTTTTGCATATCGGCAATAACCAAATCCTCGCCTGTCGCTTCACTGTCCTTGCTAACCCAAACCCCCTGCTGTGCAAGCAGCGCTTTTATTTCATCCTCAATATCGGCTTCAGTAATTTCGTATTTGATTTTCGTAAACGTGTAGTCCTCAAACGGTTTGAGTTCAAATTCAGGCTGGACTTCATACTGAACATACATCGTCAGCTTTCGATTCGGCTCATATTCAAAATGCCGCAAGCGAGCCTTGCCGACAATTTTCAACTTTTTTTCTTCAGCTGCTTCGCTGAAAAATTTGCTAGCAAGAAACTCAATGGCTTCGGCTTCAATTTCTTTGCCCATGAGGCGACGCACCATTTCCATGGGCACCTTGCCTTTGCGAAAGCCTTTAATCTGTGCATTAGCTTGAACTTCTTTGAAGCGCTCATCAAAGACGGGCACAAATTCTGCGGGCTCTAAGGTCAGCGTCATTTCTTGTTCGGTGGCGCTGAGCATTGTGATCGTATTATTCAAAGCAAAAAAAGTTTAGGTGAATGAAACTTGTTTGCTATAAGATACAAACTTACGCCAAATTCTTGTGGCAGATGCTGCGCTCGATCCGAGCAAATTTTGCATTTTTGTACCCATGAGTGTTTTGGAAAACTTACGGCAAATTCGCCAGAAGATTCAGCGCGCTTGCAAGCAAAGCGGGCGCACGCCAGAGAGTGTGAGGCTCGTTGCAGTCTCAAAAACACAGTCTGCTGCACAAATTTTGCAAGCCTATGAGGCAGGACAGCGCGTGTTCGGCGAAAATTATGTCCAAGAGCTTTTGGACAAACAGTCGCACCCCTTGCTCTGCGCGCTCGATATTGAATGGCATTTTATCGGACACTTGCAATCCAACAAAGTCAAACACGTGGTTGGCAAGGTGGCGATGATTCAAACCCTTGACAGTCTTCACTTAGCAGAGGCACTCTCACGGCGAGCTGCCCAGTCAGCACAACGTGTGCCGATTTTGCTTGAAATCAACATCTCTGGTGAAAAGAGCAAGCACGGCTTCAAGCCAGAGGATGCATACAGCGCAGCCAGAAAAATTTTTGAGTTACCGTATCTTGAACTAAGAGGCTTGATGACGATTGGGTCAGCCGATCACGAGAAAGCAAGAGATGAATTCAAAGCCATGAAAGTACTCTTTGAAGAATTAAAACGCCTCTCGCCCTGCCCAGAGACATTTAGCGAACTTTCAATGGGGATGAGCGGCGACTTTGAAGATGCTATTGCAGCAGGCGCCACGATGGTGCGCGTGGGCACAGCTATCTTCGGAGAACGCAGTTCCCTTGTGTAATCATGAAAATTCGTTCCGCTGAGTTCATCAAAAGTGTCAGCTCACCTGATGCCCTGCCTAAGGATGGCTTACCTGAAATTGCCTTTGTTGGGCGCTCTAATGTCGGCAAATCCTCGCTACTTAACCTGCTCATGGGGCGCAAACTTGCACGCACCAGCGCCACACCGGGCAAAACGCGCGAACTCAATTTCTTTCTCATTAATCGCAAATTTTATTTTGTAGATTTACCGGGATATGGCTACGCCAAAGTGCAGAAATCGCTGCAAGAAGAGTGGAAAGTACTTTTGGAGTGGTATCTGAGAGCACGCACGCAACTCAAACTCGTACTGCTCTTGATTGATGCACGCCATACGACCATGGCGATTGACAAGCAAATGCAAGAATTTTTAGCGTTCTACGGACGACGCTACGCTCTAATTCGAACCAAAGTGGATAAACTTAGCAAAGCTGAACTTGATGCGGCACGCTGCGCATCTGAATCTTTTTCTCTGACTACGACTTTACGGCTGATGTCTCCGCCACAAAACGCATCGGTCAGCAAGAATTGCTTGCTAAACTTAAACCTTATCTTGAAGCTTAACTTTTAAGTATTCCACTATGACACATGCCGAGCAAAAAACAGCCACAGTACTAGTCGGGTCTCAATTCGGCGATGAAGGCAAAGGCAAACTCGTCGATTACCTGTCTGCGCAGTATGATATTGTGGTGCGCTATCAAGGCGGTGCAAACGCTGGACATACGATTTGCTTCGACAATAAAACCGTGGTCTTACATCTGATTCCGTCAGGCATTTTTCATGAAAACTGTGTCTGTGTTATCGGCAATGGTGTGGTCATCGATCCCGATGCCTTGATGAAAGAAATTCAGACCATACAAGAATTAGGTTTTAGCGTGCAGAACCGCCTTTTTATTAGCCACACCGCCCATTTGATTATGCCGTATCATAAACTGCTTGATGCGCTCTCTGAGCAGACACGTGGCGAGCGTATCGGCACCACCATGCGCGGCATTGGACCAAGCTATGTCGACAAATTTAGCCGCATTGGTATTCGCCTTGTTGATCTGCTCTCGCCTGAAATTTTGGAAGAAAAGCTGAGAATGAATCTCGAGCAAAAAAATGCCCTGCTCAAAAAAATCTACGACAAAGAGGAATTTAATGTGGAAGAACTTGTGCGCCACTACACAGCGTTCGACCGCACAATTGATAGCTTTGTGAAGAACACGCAAGTCTATCTCAATGAGCAACTTGCACAAGGCAAGCGCATCTTGCTTGAAGGTGCGCAAGGTAGCCTTTTAGATGTCGATCATGGCACCTATCCGTTTGTTACGTCTTCTAATCCGACAGCAGGTGGCGCCTGCACAGGGTCGGGGCTCTCCCCGACACGTATTGGCAAGGTTATTGGTGTTGCCAAAGCATACATGACGCGTGTGGGCAATGGGGCTTTTCCAACAGAGTTGCACGACGCCACAGGTGAGCGCATGCGTGAGCTTGGACACGAATTTGGCGCCACAACGGGCAGACCACGACGCTGTGGCTGGCTTGATTTAGTTTTGCTGCGCTACTCTAATCTCATCAATGGCGTCAGCGAACTGGCTCTCACCAAACTTGATGTGCTGGATACCTTTGAGGAAATCAAGGTTTGCACTGCATATAAAGTCGGCAATAAAGTCCTAAAAGATTTTCCTACTGATCATCATACGCTGAGCAAGGTCGAGCCTCAGTACGAAACCCTTAAAGGCTGGCAATGCTCAAACCGTCATGCCAAAACCTTCTCTGACCTGCATCCTAATACGCGAGCATACATCGAGTTTATTGAAGATATGCTGCAAACTAAAATCACGTTCATTTCCGTTGGTCCACACCGTGAAGAAACTGTTTTTCATTGATTGACGCCGTCTCTCTGCACTGCTTACAAACCCTGACAAACAAAAAAGCCCTGATTGTGTCAGGGCTTTCTAAAGTCTAAAATCGATTGCTCATTGAGATTACTTCTTTGGTACAATGACCGCATCGATAACATGGATGACACCATTCGTGCACTCGATATCTGTTTGGATCACATTCGCATTATCGACTGACACTTTGCCATCCGCTACTTTCACTTCAAAGGCTTTCTTTGCGAGTGTTTCTACCTTACCTGGCTTGACATCCGCTGCCATTACTTTGCCAGATACAACATGATAGGTGAGAATCTCGGTCAGCTTTTTCTTATCTTTCAAAATTTTGTCAAGGTCTTTTACCTTTGAGAAGGCTTCATCTGTTGGCGCAAACACCGTGAAAGGACCACCTGCTGCAAGCGTGCTATCTAAACCTGCCGCTTTGACAGCTTCCACCAGTTTGGTGAAAGAACCCGCTGCAGCGGCTGTTTCCACGATATTCTTTTTCTTTGCTGCTTCTTCGGCAGCTTTCTTCTCTGCTTCGGCTTTTGCAATAGAATCTGCTCTTGCAATTGAATCTTGCCGCGCCTTCTCAGCTTTCTTGGCTAACTCTTCTTTACTTGGACCGCAGCCCACAGCAGTTACTGTAACAAGAGCGATGAGAGCAAACAGAATTTTTTTTCATATGTGGATTTCTCCGATTAGGTTGGTTATTTTGATTAAGAGTTGTTTTGGTTAAGAGCAAGTTGTTTTTGGCTTGAAGTTACGAATTTGTCGTCTGTCAAGTTGAATGCAAATATACGAGTGAAATTGGGGTTTTCAAAACTGCAGTAGCGCTATGCTACGACAGCAGCACTAAATAGACATAGAGTTTTTCTTTTTAACTTTACTTGTTTTTTGCGTACACCAAGTGCTTCTTTGAAAAAGGCGAACAAAGCATTATATTTTGTTTTCTTTATGGCTTAACGAAAAGTGGGCACCATCCCACTTTTTTTGTTCTTCATCTTTATGGTCTTCATAAACAGCAAAAGACTGGCGTGATATCAGAGCAGCGTCGAAAGCGAGCCGAGGCATGGGTTGAAGCGTTTCTGAGAGCTTCTGCCAATCAGTTGCTTGCGGAAGTGTATCTCGTGGAGTTTGTGATGCGTAATGTCAACGGACGCGAAATCGTGGAGCTTTATGTAGACACAGACACAGGTATCACAATAGATGACTGTGCTCGACTCACACGGGCAATGTTAGAGGCGCTGGAGACGGACACAGAGGCACGGGAAATTTTTGGTAAGAATTTGCGATTAGAAATTTCCTCGCCCGGTATCTCGCGCCCGCTTGTCTTAGCGCGTCAGTATAAGAAGAACATCGGACGACGCTTGCGCATTCAATTTGTCGATGCCTCATCTATGATGCAAGTCGTTGAAGGTACGCTTTTAGCTGTAAGAACTCTGGACAACGGTACTACTGAAATTGAGCTTGAGATTGCATCCAAGAAATCATCAAAAGTAAAAACGCATGATGCAAAGAAACGCAATGAAGAAGCTGCAACGCACACACGATTAGTTTTGCCTCTTACCTCAGTCAAAGAGCTATCGTGCAAGTAGACTTTTAGCGCGCTCTGTAAAACTCTTGCATCTGAAAACTTAAATAGCTATGCCAAAACGCAAACAAGAGCCTACTGTTGAGGATAGAAAGACGCAGATTAAATCGGCGTTCAATGCCATTGAGGAATCCGATAAGCTGCGCGACCGCAAGGCTGCAGAAGTCAGCAGTATGAAGATGGATATTGCAGATTTGCTCAAGGAGGTGATTCAGAAACAGCTTCGTAAAGATTATGACCCTGAAGTCAATGCGCGTGTCATTGTTAATCCAGAGCGAGGCGACTTTGAGGTCTATATCATGCGTGAAGTGGTCGAAGAAGTGGATTTGCCTACGATTCAGATTAGTTATGAAGAGGCACGCCAAATCGATGATTCACTTGAGTTGGGAGACTTTTACGAAGAGGGTCCAATTGATTTGAAGAAATACCTGACACGCAAATCCATCCAAATCATCAAGCAGGCGGTTCAGAAAAAAGTGCGTGATGCGGAGCGTGATGCAATTTTTGAAGAATGCCGTGAAAAGGTCGGCAAGATCGTCTCGGCAGAAGTTTATCAAATTCGTCCGAAAGAAATCATCTTCACTTACAACACCTCAAAGAACCAGAAGGTCGATCTCATCTTGCCGATGAGTGAGAAGATGCCGAAGGACAATCCGCGCAAGACCCCGAGAATGAAACTCTATGTCAAGAAAGTAGAGCGCGAAAAAATCCGTGTGCGTCAGCCTGATGGCACAGAAATTGAGAAAGAGCGCGAAGATGGTCCCATCCGTGTTATCGTCTCACGCACCGATGATAATTTCTTGCGCAGACTCTTCGAGCTGAAGTGCCAGAGATTTCCGAAGGGCTTATTATCATCAAAGGCATTGCGCGCGTCCCCGGCGAGCGCGCTAAGGTTGCTGTTGAATCCACCAGCAACCGCATTGACCCCGTAGGCGCCTGTGTGGGGCACAAAGGCAAGCGCATTCAAAACATTGTGCGTGAGCTTGGCAATGAAAATATCGATGTTGTCAGCTATAGCGATGAACCACAAATTTATATTGCACGTGCGCTGCAGCCTGCCAAAATTGACCCGATGAGTGTCTTTGCAGATTTCAAAAACAAAAAGGCGCGCGTGATGCTCAAGCCCGACCAGATTAAGTATGCGATTGGTAAAAACGGCAATAATATACATCTTGCAGAGAAACTCACGGGTTTTGAGATAGAAATTTACCGCGAACTCGATAAGGCACTTCAAGATTCTGACGATATTGATATTATTGCATTCCGAGAAGAATTTGGCGATGACATGATTTATCAACTGTTAGACAATAATTTGGATACCGCTCGCAAAGCCCTCGAGGCTGGTGTTGATGCTATTGAGCGTGCCTTGCTTCTTTCTCCGAAGCGTGATGATCTTTTCGCTGACTCAAAGCGTACAAAAGCCAATACCCGCATCATTAGCGAAGAAGAGCGTAAGTATTGGCGACGCATTGCGGAGAACATCTACAAAACGCTTAAAGATGAATTTGAGCATGAAGCCGGCGACGCACATCTTGAGCAACATCAAGAGAGAGCGGAGACAGCGCATCACGCAACAACCGATTCTGAGACTGAAACTGAAACGACTGCTGCGGACACTGCATCCAGTCAAGCACAACCAAAACCAGATGACGCCACAGTCTGAGTATCATAACTGCCATCGCTGAAAGGAAGGATTGACATGAGCGAAGAAAAGAAGTATAAGATTGCGGACATCGCAGAAGAATTAGCTGTTTCTGCTAAAGACCTGCTTGACTTTCTGCGCGAAAACAATGTAAAGGTTGCCTCACCTTCCACGAAGGTCGCAGAAAGTGTGCGCGAGATGATTTTCGAAAACTTCAGTGATGCCAAGAAACTCAGCGATATTCATCGCAAACTCAAAGCCGAAAAAGAGCGCAAAAAGAAAGCCCTTGATACCAAAGCAGAACCGACGCTCAAAGCCACAAAACCCAAGCGTCTTAGTTCTCCAAGCAAAGAAGAACATTCTGGCTCCGATGTTGCGATAGCTGCTAATGCCGTTGCGAGCGAAGCTGCTGCGACTTCCCTGTCTGTTGAACCAGCACCTTTTGTTGCTACAACACCTGTACTTCAAAGCACCCCCTATCAGCCTGAGGTCGCAGAACTTGAGGCTGAAACTCAAGATCTTGTTCAGGATCTTGAAGTTACCTTGCCCGAACCTGCACCAGCAACGGACACACCCGCTGCGTCAAGTCAGTCCGATGATTCACTTCTTTCAGAGACACACTCGCACCCGCCCACTGATGAATCCAGCAGTGTTGCTGAGGAATTAGAACCTGCTCTTGCGCCAGATGTGACTTCGACTTTAGCCTCTGATGAGGTTTCATTTGACAATGTGGCGGCTCAAGCCCCGCCGATTTCTCCTCCTGATGAAGTTGCGCCTACATCTGCAGAGGAAGCAAAAGTGGCGCTTGACCGTGTTGAGCCCGTCGAAGAAAAGACCGATCTGCAGCGCGAAATCGAGCGTCAGCAAGCTGAAATTTCCAGCAAGTTTAACACTTCCGAGAATGTCGGTGGCTTGCGTGTGCTGGGCGAGATTGATCTTTTCAAGAAGAAAAAGAAGAAAGAAAAGAAAAAGCGGTTCGGCGAACAAGCGCGCGACCTTACCGAACAAGCTACCACAGAGCGTCATGCTGCACCTGCATCACCTAAAGTGCCGCAGGTACAGCCTCAAGCCACTGAAGCAAAAAAGGCTCAACCTGCTGTGGAATCGCCTAAGCAAGAGTTCTTCACGACAGAGCCAGAGACCTCAACCAAGAAAGAGGCTCTCGATGACAAAGTAGAAGGCAGTAGACAGAGCAGTAAAGCAAAGAAAAAAAGTAAGCGACACGAAATTGATGAAAAAATTATTGAGCGTAACATTCGCGAAACGATGCTAAGCGAACTTGGTGAAGTTTCTTCTCGACAGAAGTTTCGTAAGCAACGTAAGCGCGAGCGTGAAGAAAAAATGGAACTGGCTGCGGCGCAGCGCGAAGCTGAAGACAAAATCATCAAGATTACAGAGTTTGCTACCACCCATGAGTTTGCCGACCTCATGGGCATCACGCCAAAAGAAGTCATTGAAAAGTGCTTCCGAATGGGCAAGTTCATTACCATCAACCAGCGCCTTGACCGTGAAACCATGGAGCTTTTGGCGTTGGAATTCGGTCGTGAAATTCAGTTCATCTCCGATGTGGAAGCCACGCAAATTCAAACTGAAGAGGATAATCCCGAAGACTTAGCCAAGCGTCCACCTGTCGTAACGATTATGGGGCATGTCGATCATGGCAAGACCTCGCTCTTGGATTACATTCGGCGTAGTAATGTTGTGGCTGGCGAAGCGGGTGGTATTACGCAGCATATTGGTGCCTATGAAGTTACGCTGGAAAATGGAGAGAAAATCACCTTTTTGGACACGCCCGGACACGAGGCTTTCACAGCGATGCGCGCCCGTGGTGTCCAAGTTACTGATATCGTCATTCTCGTTGTTGCAGCCGACGATAGTGTGATGCCTCAAACGATTGAAGCGATCAATCATGCCAAAGCTGCCGGTGTGCCAATTGTCGTTGCCATCAATAAAATCGATAAGCCTGAAGCCAATCCTGATAAGATTCGTGCCCAACTTGCCGAGAATGGTGTTACGGTTGAGGAGTGGGGCGGCGATGTGCAGTGTCAAGAAATTTCCGCAAAGAAAGGTCTTGGGGTGCGCCAACTTTTGGATAAAGTGCTTGCACAAGCTGATTTGATGAACTTGACTGCCAATTACAATCCGAAGCGTTTACCGAAAGGGATTATCATTGAAGCAGAACTCGACAAAGGCAAAGGTGCAGTTGCTACCGTTCTTGTTCAAACTGGGCTGTTGAGAGTCGGTGCGCCTTTCGTGGCGGGGATTGCTTACGGTCGTGTACGCGCCATGCTTGATGAACGAGGTCGGCGCGTTGAAGAAGCGCATCCTTCGCAACCTGTGCGCGTTCTTGGCTTTGAAGCCTTGCCCGAAGCCGGCGATGTGTTTAATGTGATGCCTTCCGACCGTGAAGCACGAGAAGTAGCTCTCCGCCGTCAACTTATCCGACGCGAGCAGATGATGCGCCAGACTGCACGCGTCAAACTCAATGAAATCTCCAAACAAGCTCAAAGCGGCGCAATTAAAGAACTGCGCATTGTGCTTAAAGCGGATGTCGGTGGCTCTATTGAAGCGCTTGCTGATGGGCTCATGAAAACGAGTACCAATGAAGTCAAGGTTGATATTATCCATAAGGGCGTGGGACAAATTACTGAAAGTGATGTCTTGCTGGCTGCAGCTTCTGATGCGATTATCATCGGCTTTCGTGTCCGCCCGAATATCAATGCGAAACGGCTTGCTGAAAAAGAAAATATCGATATTCGCTTCTACAGCGTCATCTACCACGCACTCGAGGAAATCAAAGATGCGCTCGAAGGCATGCTCTCGCCTACGCTCTCCGAGAATACTATCGGCACCGCTGAAGTACGCGAAGTCTTCCGCATTTCAAAAGTTGGCAATGTTGCAGGCTGTCATGTCATTGAAGGCAAAATTCGCCGTGATGCCAAAGTGCGCCTGCTACGCGATGGTGTACAAATCTACGAAGGCGAGCTTTCTTCACTCAAACGCTTCAAAGATGATGTCAAGGAAGTCGATAGTGGCTTTGACTGCGGTCTTACACTAGCTGGCTACGACGATATCAAAGTCGGCGATGTCATTGAGTCTTATGAAACTGTAGAAACCAAACGCAAACTTACAGCAGAATAAAAGCTGCAGTAGATTTGCACACAAAATCAGCCTTAACTTCAAGGCAGTTAATCATGGCTAATCTATTGCCTCTTTGTATTCCCTTGCACCATGCGGTCAATTCTGATGTGCTTTTTCAAACTCGATAACTAAGGAAGGAATCTTATCATGTCGCTTAGAACGGAACGAGTCGCTGAGCTGCTGCAACGCGAACTGAGCACCATCTTTCAGAAAGAGCTCCCACGCAATGGTGTCCTTACAACTATTCAAGGTGTGAAAATCTCACCGGACTTGAGCATTGCGCATGTCTATATTTCAGTGCTTGGCAGTAAAGAAATGGCGCAATCAGTCTTGGCACATATCCGCAAGGAAAGCAAGTTTTTCCGCAAAGAATTGTCATCGCGCATTCGCAACCAGTTTCGTCGCATGCCTGAATTGGAATTTCACTTAGATGAAGTTGCCGAAAAAGCAGCTCGCTTGGAGAGCCTTATCAGAGAAGCTAACCAAGGCACAAATAAACCCATCGTGTAGTCTTTCATACATGTGGTTTGCAAAGAAGCATATTGCCTTGCGCGAGTGCCCTTCCCAGCTTTTGCTGATTGATAAGCCACTTGATTGGACCTCTTTCGACGTGGTTGCCAAAGTACGCAATGCTTACACGCGTGCAGGCTTTCGCTGCAAAGTCGGGCACAGCGGCACACTTGACCCCAAAGCCACAGGTCTCTTGCTGCTTGCCGTTGGCAAAAAACCAAAGAGCTCGCCTATCTCGAAACTCTAGACAAAACCTATTCTGGCTGCATGAAACTTGGCGCTAAAACGCCAAGTTACGACAGCGAGACAGAAGAATATGACCTTAAACCGCTTACCAATCTTTCTCATCAAGACATTTTGGAGACCGCGATGCGCTTTAGGGGAAAACTGTTGCAACAGCCCCCGATGCATTCTGCAGTCTGGTACCATGGTAAGCGTCTCTACGATTTTGCACGTGCTGGAAAAGTCATTGCCGATAGAGCACGGCGCGAAGTAGAAATTTTTGAGTTTACAATTATGCGCATTGAGTTACCGTTTGTGTGGTTTTGCAGTCGTGTCTCCAAAGGTACTTATATTCGTACTTTGGCGCATGACTTTGGCGAAGCCTTAGGTGTCGGTGCTTATCTTTACGCGCTTCGGCGTGAGCGCATTGGCAACTTCGACGTTGCTGATGCCAAGCGCCTTGAAGAGATCCTCAGCGACATTGCTAAACAGGGTATCGCCCTTGCGCAATCCAATGAGTCTTAACGATGCAGATTTTTTACTATAAGCATTCTCAACTTCTTACGCCCCACGGCGAACCTGCTCTGCCCTTTGCTCCGCGCACAGGCGTCATCACACTGGGTACATTTGATGGCGTGCATCTTGGTCATCGCAAAATTATTGCCGCTCTTCTTGCTAAGGCGCACACAACAGGATTGCGCAGTACCCTTTTGACCTTTGCACCTCATCCACGCACAGTTGTCAGCAAGAAAGATGCTGCGCCTGTGCGTCTTTTGACCACAACAGAAGAAAAGCTCGCCCTGCTGTCTGAACTTGGCTTGGATAGCGTTATTGTCATCGAATTTACGAAAGCCTTCGCAGCACTTTCGCCTGAGGATTTTGTCGAGCAAATTTTACTCAAGGAGTTTGGGTTAGCTGCGATGGTCATTGGGTACGACCATGGCTTTGGCAGAGATCGCAGTGGCACACTGCAAACCTTAAGCCAGCTTTCAGTGAAACACTCGTTCTCGGTTGAGGTGGTAGAAGAATTTATGCTCAATGGACGAGCTGTTTCTAGCACACAAATTCGCTCGCTTTTAAGCAGCGGGCAACTTCGTGACGCCAATACGCTCTTAGGTAGCCCCTATCGGCTGACTGGCAAGGTTGTTGAAGGTGAGCAGCGCGGTCGCCTGATTGGCTTTCCAACGGCTAATTTAGACCTGCTCGACCCACTCAAACTTGTGCCAAGTCCAGGCGTCTATGTTGCCGATGCTCTGATGAACAATGCCAAGTATCGCGCCATGGTTAATATCGGCTATCGTCCAACGGTCTCAACTGGCACGCACCTCAGCATTGAAGCGCACATTTTGAATTTCAGCGGTAATCTTTACGGACAGTTGCTGACAATACAACTGCTTTCGCGTCTGCGTGATGAGCAAAAGTTCCCCAGTCTCGATGCACTCAAAGCCCAACTCGAGATGGATAAAGCCCTTGCGGCTACTTTTTCTGCGCCGCACCAGACCTTCCAACATGCCTGATTCCATACTTTTGCTGCAGTAGCACTGCGCTTGTGTCGTGTTTCGTCACGCTTTGGCGTACTGCTTTAAGTAAAGCCAATAGCTCCACGCTCATTACCTTTGGGCAAGCAAACTGTAAGTCAAAGGGTGATGGCGATACCGAGATGTGGCGTCAAAGGGGGCTTATGACATTATATCGCTATAAAGTTATGTATCACGCCGTTATCCAGATTGAGCATATGCCAGCACCATGCATCAATTCATGGCAACGAAATATATCTTTGCGTGTGTTAGGACTGAAAGCGAAAGGGAGTGCGTACATCCGTCTCTCAAAACTTTTGAAGATAGAGCTGCTGGCGATGCCAAACCTGCACCTAGATTTGAGCCACAAAACTGATGGCGAATTGCTTGCACTCGTTGCACAGCGCAAGCATAACGCTTCTCTTGCTGACGCTGCATTCAAAGTATTTTATGAGCGGCATATTCATCATGTGTTTTATTTCTGCAAGAGTCGCTTTACAAACCCTGCACTTGCTAGCACAGACCTGGAAGAAAGTATTACTGACCTTGTGCAAGAGACTTTTCTGCGCGTATTTGAAAAAGCGCATACGTTTGTTGATGATGTCTCAGATGCTGCTGCCTCAGCGTGTGAGGCACACCACAAGCAAACGCGTGCTTGGCTCTACCGTATTGCTGAAAACCTCTTCAAAGATCGCTTGCGCCGTAACATAAGTCTGAACGCGGAGCGATTTTCCGAAGGCGAGGAAGCACAGCTCGTTGATGCAAGTAGTGTTGCTAGTGAGTTAAGCGATGCGTCCTTGCCAAACTCTATTCGCATGCGCCTTGTGAAAGTCGCCTTGCAGTTGCTCCCAGAGCGCGAGCAAGACATTTTGCGTGTCATCTATCAGTGGTATGAGCCTAGTAAAAAATTGCCTTCTTCCGTGATCGATGATCTGACCGCACAGCATCAGACGACGCGTGAGAACATTAGGAAAATTTTGAGCCGCGCACGCAAAAAAATCGAGCATACAATTGTTGCTTTGATGTGGTTATCAGAACCCGAGCGCACTACTTTCTGCGATGCGCATTTGCTTTGTGAGTCTCACGGCGAGCTTTCTGATACGGCAATTCAGCAGCTGGCTATGCAGCATCAGGTCGAAGCTGCGGATATGAAAGATTTTCTCGATAAGATACGCTCTAAAGTGCAGGCTTTTATTCGCATGCTGCAGAGTCTGCCGAAACGTGAGCAAAGGATTCTCTTTGCATGGTATTGTTTCTGTGAGCAAAACAACGCTTTGCCAGACTCTGTCGCAGACGCACTCGTGGCGGAATATCAAATTACGCCAGAAGAGATTGTAGAAATTGCACACTGCGCTATTGAGAAAATTGAAACGGCTCTCAAAATGCACTTTGCATCTAGAACTTAAACTTAACTCTCAGAGCTATGAGCCAACATCGTTCTCGCTTGCGACTCGATGACTTGCTTGATGCACAGATATGGCACACGATGCTCTCGCTTGGGTGGATTGAGCCGCTTGATGAGGCATCGCTGCAAGCCATTGAGGTAGAAGTTGAGCGAGCCTTAGCATCAGGTCACTTGCATCTGCCGAAAACACTGGAATCGCCTGATGCGATTTTTGCTAAACTGAACGAGCGCCAAGACAGAGCGATATCGCTTGATAGCGCCATTCAGGAGCAGATGGCACGCGCTGCACGTGAAGGTGGTGTCATTCCACCCGATGTCGAAGAAAAAATGCGGCGCGACCGCCAAGCCGCTGAGACTAGACACCAAAAGGGAAAAGACTATGAAGATCTCTTTAGTTGATAGTGCGCTTTCACGTGCTGATGAAATCGCAGATCTTGCAGAATTTATCGCCGAAGAATACGGCAGCAATGGCAGAGTCGAGCCCCTGAGCATTGTGCGCAAAAAAATATTACGTACAGCTTCGGCTACTACAAAAATGCCTTTGATGGTATGCTCGAGTATTATGACAAACGCTTTCACATCTATTGCAATCTCAGCCGTGTCGAGCGCCATGATTCTCCACGTGCACGCTTTACGCTCGCTCATGAGTTAGGGCACTACTTTATTGACGAACATCGTAATGCCCTGCAATCTGGTTTTGCCCCTGCGCATCTTTCTATCTGCGAATATGAATCGGATAATCTCGTCGAGCGCGAAGCTGATTGGTTTGCCTCAAATCTTTTGATGCCACGCACCTATTTTTTACAGCGCGCTAAAGATTTTCCGCTTGGTATGTCTGGCATTTTGTCGCTGCAACGCTACTTTCAGACTTCTATCACGAGCACCGCTTTACGCTACGCTCAAATCGGGCTTGTCTCCTGCCTTGTCATGAAATGGGATTTGCAGCGGGGCTTGCTCTGGAAACGCGCCTCTGAAGACAACTTTATCGCTCACTTCCCATCGCCAATTTCTACAGCCACACAACTGCCTGAAAACTCACCGACACTCTGGGCACTCATGAATGCAAAACCACCTGCTCAAGGATTTTTTGCTGCCCAAACAACTGCTCGCACTTGGTTTCCAGCACTACGCGATTCCACGCTGCGCGATGCCGTCTGCATTGAGCAATCTATGCGCTTAGGACAATTTGGGGTACTCACGTTTCTTTACTTTGAGGCTTGAGTTGTCACGCTCCGGCGTATTGAAAAGAGACGCGCAATTGACGCGTTCAGGGAGCCGACACCTGCATAAGACCATGTTCAGAAGAAAGACAAGAAAACACGCGCAGATATGAAAGCCAATTTGAAAAAGTATTTGATTCTCATTGAACGCACAAAGCACGGTTACCTAGCGTTCTCGCCCGACTTAGACGGCTGCACTGCCCTTGGTGCCACACCCGATGAAGCCAAACGCAATATGCAGCATGCTATCCAAACTCATCTCTATTGGCTTGCCAAAGATGGGCTTCCAATCCCACGCCCTCGATATCGCTCCAGCTATATCGAGGTCAATGCGTGAGCACACACTGGGCTATGATGATGCACTCGCCATTGCCGCAACGGGCGTTGTCACTTCAATAGGTCCTTTGGGGCGCGGCTGAATCTGAAGCAGCGCTTCTTCATCGACTTCGTCGATTAAATTGGGGCTCATGTACATTTTGGCATACTCTTTATAGACGCCTGACTTGACAAATAAATCAAAGAGGTCAGGGTCAAGATGATGTTCAGCCTTCATCTTTCCCATAATTGCCATGGCTTCGCTGAGCGTTTTGCCGCGCTTGTAAGGTCTATCAACTGCTGTGAGGGCTTCAAACACATCAGCAATTGCCATAATTCGTGCTGGGATGGACATTTGCTCACGCGTTAGCCCTTTTGGATATCCTGTGCCATCCATTTTCTCGTGATGACCACCAGCGTATTCAGGCACACGCATCAGGTTGCGTGGGAACGGCAATTTCTCAAGCATCTCAATCGTAATGACAATATGATCGTTGATAATTTTGCGCTCTTCTGCAGTGAGTGTGCCACGTCGGATACTTAGGTTGTAGATTTCCTCGTCCGTGAGCAAACGTGTCTCTTCGCCATTTATTCTAAGTTTGCGATTACCTATGCGCTTGATACGCTCAACACTTGCATCGTCTAAGTATTCGCCGCCGATGTTGACTTTCTCAATGAATTTTTGTTCGTCGTCAAGTTCAGCCAGTTTGCGCTGGTAGTCAGCTTCGAGTTCATCAAGCGGTTTTGCGTTAGGCGCCGTTCGTGCGCGCAGATACTCCAGCTCAAGATCGCGTCGCAAAATTTCAAAGCGTGTCTTAATCGTCTCAATGCGGTCATAGATTTTTTCCAGTTTCGTAGCTTTGTCCATCACATTGACCGGGGTAACGATTTTACCGCAATCGTGCAACCACGCCGCAATATGCAATTCATACCACTGTTCATCAGTTAGGTTGAAATCTTGGAACGGCTCATCTTGCGACTCGCAAGCCGCTTTAGCCAGCATTTCCGTCAGCACAGGCACGCGGTTGCAATGCCCGCCCGTGTAAGGCGATTTTCTATCAATGGCTTCAGCAATAAGACGGATAAAGGCTTCCAGCAACTTGCGATGCGCCTCAAAGAGAATTTGATTTTCGAGAGCCACTGCCGCTTGCGAAGCTAAGGAATAAATAAAATCTTCGTCGTTCTTGTCAAATGCAATAACATACTTTGTTGTGGCTTCTTCGTTTGTGAGCAGTGCTGTGGGGACAGTCTTTTTGTTTAGCAGCTGAATGGCACCAATGGTTTCTTTGTTGCGGTTTAACATCGGTACGGTTAGCATGGATTTCGTGCGGTAGCCGCTTGTCATATCGAAGCCTCGATTGAAACTGTATGTTGCTCCTGGCGGAATTTCGTAGACATCAGGGATATTGAGCGGCACTCCCGAAAGCGTTGCAGCACCCACAATACTGCTGCGACTAATCGGCATCGTGAATTCTTTGAAGGGAATGCGCTTCGAGAAGTTTTTGGTATGCCGAAACCGTAGTTGTTTGTTGGCAAAGTAGTTTGAGGGATCAGCTGGCACACCGGGCTTATCTTCCACCACATAGACACTGCCTGCATCGGCACCCGTAATGTCCATGCAAATGGCAAGAATCATCTCCAAGAGTTTCGTTACATCTCTTTCGCTGGAGAGGGCAATGCCAATGTCGTTGAGCTTACGCAATTCATCATGCTGTTCTTGGAGCTCATGCTTGAGCAAATCAAACTTATTGCAGTTCTCGAAAAAGAACTGTACACGACGCAACAAGATGGCAAACTGTGTCGAACTTATCGGCGTCTCAATGATATCGATAATAGTCGGGTCGAGCAGTTCAGTTGGATTGGGCAGATTTGCAAGTTCTTCCTGTGTTGCAATCACTACGATGGCAAATCGACGTTTTGCGTACTTTTCGAGAATGCGTTTGGTGCGGTGTGCTGTAGCTGCATCGGACAACAACACCACATCCTCATCTGGTAAAATGTTAGCATGCTCAATGATAGCCCGACTATGAACTGTAGAGTGGTAGTCGTAAATCGGCTGCATTATTTTGAGTCCATCTTGGACAACCACAACGGGTAATCCTACAAGGTCATACACTTGTATCTTTTCAGCCTTTTGACTCGGTTTAACAGCTGCCTTTCTCATAAAAAATTGTGATGCGTTATTTGGAGATACGCTCTTTTTTACCAAAGAGTAGAATATGCAGAAAATTCTTTTAATGCAATTTGATACCCGTCAGCACCACGGTTTTTCTCTAAAAAACGGCACAGTTTTTGACGAAGTGCAAAAATTTATTTTCTGTTGCTGTAGCTTTGAAAATCATGTCTTAAGATGTTTATTTAGCATCTCCACATCACTTTTGCTTTAAGGTTTATTGAGCACAGGCAGAGTGCATAGGCGCTCTGACGGCTCCAAGTTCAGCAGAAAGTTCAAACCAGCTACGGCTCAAACGAAGTTAAAGCTCAATGGAAAAACCAAACTATAGCGCCACGCTCGCTTTTTCAAAAACGGAATCGTATCGCACGATTTTTCCGCACCTTCAGCATCAACTTTACTTGAATCATGCTGCAGTCAGTCCACTCTCTCTACGCGTTGTGCAGGCAATTGAGAATTATCTCTCGGAGCGCAGCGAGCATGACATTGAAAATTATTGGTCTCGCTTAATACCGACGTTGGAATCTGCTCGACGGCGTGTTGCATCATTTATTGACTGCGATTTACATCAATTGGCGTTTGTGCCAAACACGAGCTACGCATTTAATATCCTTGCTCAAGGCTTAAAGTGGCACAGCGGCGATCGCATTTTGCTCTACGACCAAGAATTTCCTTCAAATGTCTATCCTTTTCTCAATCTCAAGAAGCACGGCGTTGAAATTGATTTTGTCTCCTCACGAGACGGTCAAATTTTGCTTGATGATATTGCCGCCAAACTTACAGCGCGCACGCGTCTTGTCTCAATGAGCTATGTGCAATTTCTCACGGGCTTTCGCATTGATCTTGCTGCACTTGCAGAACTTTGTCACCAGAATGGAACGCTTGTTTCGATCGATGCTATTCAAGGCTTAGGCGCTATGCCGATTGATTTCAAAGGCTCCGGCATTGATTTTCTTGCAGCTGGCTGCCACAAGTGGGCTATGTCGCCTATGGGCATTGGGATTATGGTGATGACCGACGCCCTGCTTGATGAGATTGGTGCACCGTTTGTTGGCTGGCTTAGCGTGGAAGATGGTTGGGATTTTTTTAATTACGAACAAGACTTGCTCGATGACGCACGTCGGCATGAACTTGGCACACAAAACTGGATTGGTCTTGTTGGCTTAAACGAAGCCTTCGCTATCTTTCACGAACTTGGCTCTGAGACGATTGCTGAAAAACTGCTTGCACTCTCTTCTTACCTTTGTGAGCGCTTGTGTGAGGAAGGTTTCACGCCAGCGTTCGTAGCAGGCAAAGAAAATTGCTCTGGCATTGTCTCAATCAAAGGCTTGCCTCATCCGTCAGAAATTCAAAAGCAATTGCTGCAGGCAAAGATTGAAGTCTCTACGCGAGAAGGCTTGTTGCGCATCTCACCGCATTTTTACAACACCATTGAGGAGCTTGAATTTTTCATGAGCACACTCAAAACGATTCTTCAAAAAAAACAGATCCAACTATGACCCCGAGAGAAGCCATCATCGCGCTTTTGTCTGGTGCCTCACTTTCTGCTGCTAATATGCAGAGTGTTGTTAGTGCTGTCATGCAAGGCGACATACCTGACGCTGTTATTGCCGCTCTGCTGGTGCTGCTGCGTCAGAAAGGTGAAACCATTGAAGAAATCTATGGTGCGGTGCAGGCGATCATGAAGTTTGTAGACAAAATTTCTCTTGACCCGCAAGCCATTGATACCTGTGGCACTGGCGGCGATGCTGCAGGCACATTTAACATCTCCACGATGGCTGCAATTCTTGCCTGCAGTGCTGGCGCAAAAATTGCCAAACACGGCAACCGCTCTGTCTCCAGCAAATGTGGCAGTGCGGACGTGTTGGAAGTTCTCGGTCTACACATTGAATTGCCCAAGGAAAAGACGATTGAGATTTTCAATCAAACCCGATTTGCATTTCTTTATGCGCCACTCTATCACAAAGCGGTCAAGCGTGTTGCCAGTGTGCGCCGTGATTTGGGCGTGCGCACCATTTTCAATATGCTTGGTCCCCTGGTCAATCCTGCTGGTATCTTGCGTCAAGTCGTTGGTGTCTATGATCGTGAACTGACGGGCATGTTTGCACAAGTTTTGCGCCAACAGGGCGCAGAGCATTGCCTTGTCGTCTACGGAGAAACCAAAGAAGGTCTTGCTTTAGATGAACCCAGTGTCTGCGGGGCTACATTTATCTCCGAACTCAAAAATGGCACGATTTCTAATTACACGGTCTATCCAGAAGATTTTGGTATCAAACGCCGTTCCCTCGACGATTTGCGCGGCGGCACGGTAGAGGAAAATGCACAACTGATTTGGCAGATTCTCGATGGTGTTGCCCCTGAAGCCAAGCGTGATGCCGCAATCTACGCTGGTGGCTTTGCCATTTATGTCAGCGGCGTAGAAAGCTCGCTTGAACAAGGTATCTTGCGCGCTCGTGCAGAACTTGAAAGCGGTCGTGCCAAGCGCACCTTAGAGGGCATCATTGAGGCGCATCGTCAAATTGCGCCCGCTGCCGTCTAAAAATTTGATTCGTCGCGCCAGCGACTCATTTTCCATACTGCACTTGTGTCATCTCTTGCCAGTGTAAAGTTGGCATTGCCCGTAATTTCCACGACTTCATTGATGCGAAATCCGACACGCAAACGAAAACTTCTTACTACCTGCTTCTGAAAAGCATCGCCATCTTGAAAGACAATTGTATTCCAGCGTAGGTCTAAAATTTCTGCGCTACGAAATAGCCCCAGTGTCGTTACCAGCTCTACATCGCGAGGCCATGTAACATCTATGCCGTTATCGAAATCACGATAGACAAACGTGAATCGCTCTGCTAGCAGTTGGCTGTATAAAGCCGTATCTTTGGTCAGGTAAGCAAATTCAAAATTGCGAAAGAAGCCATCAATCGTTCTTTGGTCGCCCAGCCCTATCCCGCTGCGTTCAGACAGCTCCAAGCGTGGCGCAAACGGATTGACAGTGCAACTGCACAGCATTGCCAGCGTACCTGCCATGGCTATTGTGCACACAGAAAGTATGACCTGCACTGTTCTGCGCAACCCTTTGTCGGCGCTATATTTTGTCATCATCTCTCGGCTGTATATCGTCGTATCCCTTTGGTAATTGCTCACACTAACTCTTCCATCTTTTTTCAGTCGTGTCAATTATTTGGTATGGTTACCAGCACCAGACCTTGTCCTTGCGGTGCATCGGCGCGCGCTAATCCCATCACGCACAGTGTATAGAGACGTCCTGCGGCGACTGTACTGCCACCGCCCGGCATTGGGAATGCGCCAATCAGCGATCCTGTTGTGCCCGCAAGTCTCACGCCGAGTTGTGTATTAGCAGGCACATTGACAAATGCCGACTGTGCCGCCGCAACGTTTGTATTGAATGTACGATTTGCGCCGTTGCTTAGCACTTGCACGTTTTGCGGCAGTCCGGGCGTGCCTGTGAAGGTTACGATATCCACAGCAGGTGCATCTGGCGAAAGATGCAGAAAACGCACACCGGCTTGTCCAGAAGGTGGTGCCGCAAGATTATCAGTGATGAGCAGCGTTTTGAGATTACTTGTTCCTCGCAGTGTGTCAATCACGAAGAAGGAAAAATTGCCGCCATCGCTGAAAGTTACGCTTGGAATGTCAATGAGATCAACAGGAGGACTGACGTTATCGAGACGAATGCGTACTCGGCGCGTACCCGGTTCTACTTCTACTCTGACGCTTTGCGTGAAAGTCAATCGTGTTGGGGTGCTGCCGCCCACCACATCGTTATCAACGACCAGATTCACTGCAGGTGCATTTGGAGAAGCATGCGTGGCAATCACTTTGGCACGGGTAACACTTGGTCCTGACGAGTTGCTGCAACTGTAAAACACACTGAAGATGCAGAATAGAGCGGCAAAGAGAACGATCTTTTTGGGCATACTTTGTCAAGTTTAAGTTGAGGCGGATAGATTTCTATCCGACACAAACATACAAAGAATTTGCTGGGAATTTGTTGATTTTGCGCACGCTCCGTAAAGTTGACTAAAGATTTGAACAACATGACAGGGCTTAGGACACCATGACAGATTTACTGCAAAGAGCAATTGAGATTGCAACCAAGATGCATGATGGCCAGCTTGACAAAGCCGGTGCGCCGTATATCACTCACCCTATCAGCGTGATGAATCAAGTGGAGACCGTAGCGGAGAAAATTGTGGCGGTGCTGCACGATGCGATAGAAGACACTCCGCTGACACTTGCCGATCTTGAACGCGAAGGCTTCCCCGATGATATTCTTGCTGCAATTGACGCCATTAGCAAGCGTGCTGGTGAGAGCACAGAAAGTTATCTTGCACGTGTGATGTCGAACCGCTTAGCTTTACGCGTCAAAATTGCGGACATTACAGACAATATGCGACTTGAACGCATTGCGCAGCCCACGCCCAGAGACTTTGCACGCATTGAGCAATACGCCAAAATTTTACCCGTGCTTAAAGCAGCTTATCAAGACTTTGCTGCTTGACTTTTTTCAATACTGCACGCTCATCTCGTTCAGCTTATGCTTACCGCTCTGACCTGTTTCGACTTTATCCGACATCCGAAAGCCCATACTTATGACGGAAGTGCCGAATGTAGTAATCGCGCGTAGCTTGATGTTCAGCTTGGCGCAAGTGCGGGTCCTTTGCAACAAGAGCAAACGCTGCTTCGCGAGCAGATTGTAAAATTTCACCGTCTTCACTCAGATTTGCAATTTTGAGATTCGTGATATTGCCTGATTGCTCTGTGCCCATAATGTTACCTGTGCCACGCAATTGTGCATCGACTTCGGCAATCTTGAACCCATCGTTGGTTTCTTCCATGGTGTAAAGGCGCGTCTTTGCATCAACGCTCATTTTGCCGTAAATCAGATAACAATACGACTGTTCCGTTCCTCTGCCTACACGTCCGCGCAACTGATGCAACTGTGCAAGCCCAAAGCGTTCAGCGTGTTCAATTACCATAATCGTGGCATTCGGCACATCCACGCCTACTTCAATCACTGTTGTGCCTACCAGCACACGTGTTTTGCCCACGCGGAACATTTCCATCTCTTCCTCTTTTTCGTAAGGAAACATTCGCCCATGAATTAGTCCTACGCGGCACTCGGTAAAAACTTCGTTCTTCAAATGCTCATAGCTTTCCACCGCAGCCGCTAAATCAACTTTCTCTGATTCTTCGACCAGCGGATAGACAATGTAGGCTTGTCGACCTTTACGGATTTCTTCTTTGACCGCTTCATAGACTTTCTCACGCTCCGATTCATGGCGCAAATACGTGATAATCGGCTTACGATGCTTGGGCATTTCATCAATGATGGAAACATCTAAATCGCCGTAGAGCGTCATAGAAAGAGTGCGTGGAATGGGTGTGGCGGTCATCAAAAGAATGTGTGGATTGAGTGCTTTGTCCTGCAATGCCTTGCGCTGCAAAACTCCGAAACGGTGTTGCTCATCAATGATTGCCAAGCCAAGATTATGAAACTGCACTTTTTCTTGAATGATAGCATGCGTACCCACCACGATTTGCGTTTTGCCTGTCGCAATCGCTTCAAGCAACTCTTCGCGCAGTTTTTTGCGCTGTTTGCCTACAAGCAACTCAATTGTGATGCCCAGTGCTGAGAGCATGGACTTAAGCGTCAGATAATGCTGCGTTGCCAAAATTTCTGTCGGTGCCATAAACGCACACTGCGCACCGTTATCGAGTGCTATCATCATGGCAAACATTGCGACCAGTGTTTTGCCACTGCCTACATCACCTTGCACCAAGCGGTTCATCTGACTACCACTGTGCATATCTGCACGAATTTCTTTGATGACACGCTTTTGCGCATTGGTCATTTCGTAAGGTAGAGAGTGATAGAGCCGATGGGTGTAGTCGCCCACTTTCTCAAATGGCGTTGCATGAATTGTGCTTGCAGTTTCTTCTTTGCGTAGCGCAAAGAGCAATTGCATGAAAAAAAGTTCAGTCCACTTCAAACGAAACTTGGCGCGCTCTAACGCTTCAAGAGAGTCGGGAAAATGAATTTGCTCGTAGGCTTCTTGCAGTGGCATCAAGCCATATTGTGAGCGTATTGATAGCGGCAAATTTTCCACGATGTACGGCTTGGCTTTGTGCAGCAACTCGCGCATCAAGCGGCGCAGGGTTCGTGTGCTCAGTCCCACTTTTTTCATCGCTTCGGTTGCAGGGTAGAGCGAAATGATTTTGCCTGTGTTGAAACGCTCGTAATCGCTTTGCTCGTCATTGGCTTCGGGGTCTGTAGATTCAGGCGCAGAGAGTTTATCAAAATCGGGGTGCAGCATTTGCGCACGCATGCCGAAGAAACCCACCTTGCCCGATACTGCAAGCACTTCGCCTGCTTTGAAGACTTTTAGCAGATACTGTGCTCCTTGAAACCAGGTCAACTCCAGTTGCCCTGTTCTGTCGAAGAGCTGTACCACGAGTCGCCGGTTTTTCCAACTTGTACCTTCAAGGCGCACAGATTTGATTTCACCCACAACCGTTGCAATTTCGCCTTCACGCAGCGCTGCAATGCTTTTGATAAGTGTCCTATCAAGATGGCGGCGTGGGAAAAAATTGAGAAAATCCTCAAACGTGCGCACACCGGCGCGGTAGAGCGCATCGGCACGCTGTGGTCCAACGCCTTTGAGAAACTTGATGTCAGTTTGAAAAAAGTTAGTGCTGTGCATGATTGCTGTCATCGTAAGGCTCATATTTCAGGTCTAATCGTTATTACCTTAATAATACGCTGATTTGTAATGCACGGCTTGCGGTCTTGCGCATGATGTTTCTTTTTGCCGATACAAGCGTGGGCGTTTGCAAGTTTATCTGCTCGACTGTTTTGCTCAAAAGGTGCTTTTTGGCAAGGTATCAGCTATTTTGTTTTCATCACATAAACCCCGTCCCAATTTTCGGGAAGTACTTCTTCTGCGAGCATCTGACAGCGGCGAATATACGTTTTGGTTGGTCCATCGTTGGGCGAGAGTTTCAGAATTTCTTCGAAGTGGCGGATTGCGCCGGCCCAATCTTGCCGGCGGTAAAGTGCAAGGGCTTCTGCAAAGCGTTCTACTTTTTCACGCTCCATTGCGGAAAGTCCTCCTTTTTCGGCAAGCACTTCATAGATACGAATCGGAATCGCTTTCCCTTTGACGCGCAGATAATCAAGCTCGCGCGCTTCAATAAAGTCCTTGGCTTGCTGATACGTGCTTTCGCTGATGATGATGTTTGTACCGTATTCCTTATTTACGCCTTCTAAGCGTGAAGCCAAATTGACTGCATCGCCAATGACGGTGTAATCCATATGCATATCTGAACCGATGTTGCCGATAACCATTTTGCCGGTGTTGAGTCCAATTCGAGTTTGAAAGTGCGGCAGTTCTGCACTTTTCTTTTCATAAAATGCTTTGAGTTGACGGTGAATCTCAAGTGCGGTCAGACATGCCGATGCTGCATGCATGTCTTTCGGAATTGGTGCACCGAAAATCGCCATAATTGCATCGCCGATGTATTTATCGACCATGGCGTCATGATCTAAAATGATGCGGCTTGCTAGCGTGAAGTATTCATTGAGAAATATCACTAATTCTTTTGGCGTCAGTTTTTCGGAAATGCTTGTAAAGCCCTCGATGTCAGAGAAAAAGACGGTGGCCTCAACTTCCTTGCCACCGAGTTCAATTTCATCAGGGTTTTCCACAATGCTATCAATGACGCGTGGACTAAGGTAGCGGTTGAAGACTTTTCGCAACTCGCGCTTTTCTCTGCCTTCTGTGGCGTAACTGACCACGGCTGCCAAAGCAAATGTTATCAGTAGCACTGTCAGAGGAAATGCTACAGGTATCCACCAGCGCAAGCTCGCAAAAGCAAAATACGCTCCTGCAAGATAGAGGATTACCAAAAAACTGATGAGTGCCACACCAAGGCTTACACGATTCAAGCGGAAAAAACTTGTGCCTGCCATAACAGCCAGCAAAAACGCCATCACGTAATCGACCCAGCGTGGTGGTTCACGCAGAAAGTCTTCATTGAGCAAGTTCGCCAGCATCGTGGCGTGAATTTCCATTCCGGGATAAGGCTCCAGCGTGGTGAACGGTGTTGGTTTGAAATCTAACAGACCTGCTGCTGAAGCGCCGATGATGACATGTTTGCCTTGAAATTCATTGGGCGAAATGTCGGGCGTCTCACCCTGCTCGAGTTGGATTGCAGAAGTAATTAATGCCGCCGCAGGATAGTATTTGAACGCACCTTGTGATCCACCTTTGCCATACCAGTAGAGCAAAAAATTACCATCGTTTGAAGTGGGCACAGCCTGCAGAAGTGAATCTATGTTTTCAATGCCTTTTGAGATAAGAAAACAGCTTAGCCCAAAGTAAGGTAGGGCTCTCTCACCGAGCTTGCATAGGAGTGGGACGCGGCGCGCAATACCGTCTTGGTCACTCTGAAAATTCACGACGCCGAGCCTTGTAGCTGCGTCTTGAAACATAGGGATTGGGGCTTCTGTCTGTCGATAAGTTGGAACATAGAGATGAGGGGCGTGGATAGTTGGCAAAAAGTGTTTTGGCATCACGCCCTGTTCGCTTGATGTGCTATCGCCTTCTGAGAGATATATTGCCAGCACGCTTCTTTGGCTTTCTTTGAGAGCTTTTGCAAACGCGCTGTCTGATTCTACCCCATCAACACTAAGGCGGTCAAAATCAGGTTGCGAAAATTCAATGTCAAAGGCAATTACTTTTGCACCCGCCTGTGTAAGGTAGCGTGTCAGCACAGCATAAAACTCTCTTGGCCAAGGCCAACTCTGTCCTTGTTTTTGGAAATAGCTTAGGCTACTTTGGTCAATGGCGACAATGACAACAGTGCTATCTTTTCGATGCGCGTTATAGCTGTTGAGAAATCGCACATCCAAGAGTTTTAACTCCACTACTTCAAGTGCACCCGACAGTTGTAGCAGCGTAGCAAGCACAAAACCTCCTGTGGCAATCACGGCAATCAAGGCCGTCTTGGATTTGCGCAATGACTTCAACATTTGCTGCAGACTGGCTTGCATTGAAATGTCTCCTTAGTTCTTTCGTGGCAAAAGATAGTAAAGGTAGTAGCAACCCTGTTCTGCTCTTTCTGCTTCGCTTAGCTACCGTTACCACACACGCGCGCTGACACATGCGCGCAACGGTGTGTTCATTTTGCTACTTCTTCTGCCTTTCTTAATCCTCCAGAGAAAGAATCTCAACGACTTTTTCTCGCGAGGTCTCACCGCGCACAATACGCACTTTGCTTTTTTTGACGCCCAAATGTTTCGCTAGGATTTCAATTACCGCTTTATTTGCTTTGCCATCTAAGGCTGGCGCATGCACATAGATTTTTAGCCGTCCTGCCTCTTCAATTACGCTTTCTTTCTTGGCATTCGGCACGACTTTCACTGTCAGTGTTTTCACTGGCATTTCTGGACGACTTTTGGCAGGCATCGGTATATGACGATTTTCTTTCACAAGTGCCTTGCACTTAGTAGCACAGGATTGATGGGGATAAAAATCGGCATTTTCAAGCGAATTTTGAAGGTTTTGCAGCAAGAGCAGTTACACAGTAGGTAGAGGCACACTGGCAAGAGTAGCGGAGGAAGAGGGACTCGAACCCCCACAGGCTTGCGCCCGGCAGTTTTCAAGACTGCTGCCATACCATTAGGCGATTCCTCCGAAAAAGCCCGCTGGGCTTACTGCTTAGGACTGCAAATATACACTAAAATCTCGCGCTTACAAGTCTGTTGCAGGCAGCGTCAGTGGCACCACAGTCGTTTTCTTGTCTGTCTCGTGGCTTTCGCCATGACATGCACTGTTTTGGAAGCACCCTCTGCATAACTCTGCAAGTGAGAGTTTTGTTGCGCAGCGTGGGCATTTTGTAATGAATGGATTAACCACCTTAAAGCCACAAGTGGGACACCTACGCTCAAACTGCGACTCTGCAGCTTGACCCAACGCTTGCACGGAACACGACGACATCTGAACACTGTTTTTAGTTAAGAGACTTTACATTTCTCTGCCTCATACCATTCTACAACACGCTCCAATGCCACATTTGCACCACACATAATCGCTACAATGGTCTCATTCTTAGCTACTGGAATTTTTCCTGTGGTCAAAGCCGCAATGCAACACGATGCTGCAGGTTCGACAAGCAACTTTTCCTCTTGCAGCAGTTCTAAAAGCGCCTGAATGGCTTCATCATCTGAGACGACGACCAGATCATCGACATACTTCGTGATAATTTCAAACTGCCTTATGCCTGTTTTTTTTGCACCCAAACTTTCGGCCACGGATGTAATAGCTGGTAACTCAACAATTTTGTTTGCAGCGCGGCTCAAATACAATCTATTGGCACCTTCAGTTTCTACGCCATAGACTCTCGTTGCTGGTGAAAAATGCTTGACTGCCGAGATAATACCTGAAATTAACCCACCGCCGCCAATTGAGACCACAATTGCGTCAACGCGTGGCAGTTGCTTAATAAGTTCCAAGACCATCGTGCCTTGTCCTGCCATGACTTGCAGATGATCGAAAGCTGGAATGTAGGCGCGTCCTTCGTTCTGAGCCACTTGCATGGCAAGCTCGTTGGCGTCGTCCCATGAATCGCCGTGCAAGACAATTTTTGCACCCAAGCGAGCAATGCGCTCGAGCTTAACCTTCGGCGTTTTTCAGGCAGATAGATGATAGCTGGAATTCCCAATTTCATTGCCGCTAAGGCAACAGCCATACCGTGATTGCCTGCTGATGCTGAGACGACGCCTTTTTGCGCTGTGTTTCCGAAAGTGATAGAATGGCATTTGTCGCACCGCGTACTTTGAACGAGTTCGTTGGCTGAAGTGTCTCGAGTTTGAGATAAAGGTTCGCATGAAGTTTGGCTGTGAAATATCGTGAGGAAATTACAGGCGTGGGCAAAAGGTAAAGCTCAATGCGTTTTGCGGCAAGTTCAATCTCGTGCTTCTCAATGAGCATAGTTGAATTGGTTGTGTTAAAGAGAAGCGAATCTAATACATCACCGCTGCAATGCCAACATCGCTTTGCAACTAAACATCGCGCAACTTAGCCACGCGTCATACGAGCGCACACACACAATGCACTTGACTTTGCCTTCTCTTTTGGTATCTGCCTTAGAGCGATTCCGATTCCAAAATGCGCATACCATCTAGATAATCAAGTTTGTACCATAACGCCTGTGTGTATTATCTTCTTTTATATCTCAACTATCATCCAGCTGTAGCTTTTACTAAAAACTCTGAAGCGCATACCACTTATGTTCAAAAAATTCTTTGACGAATACCGCGAGTTTATTCAACGTGGCAATGTGATTGATTTAGCCATTGGGGTTATCATGGGCAGTGCGTTTGGTAAAACACCTCATCGCTCGTGCAAGATATTATCATGCCCCCAATTGGTTTCATTTTGGGCGGAATAGAGTTTAGCGAATTAAGTATCTCTATGCAACCGTTGGATGGCAAAGCTGCAGTTACAATTGACTACGGAAAATTTATTCAAACCGTGGTTGATTTTCTCATCATTGGATTTGTCGTGTTCTTGATTGTCAAAGCCGTCAATGCCTTCAAGCGCAAACAGCAGCAAGACATTGCAGCTATGCCTGCTGCACCTCCTAAGCTCTCTACACAAGAGCAACTCTTGATGGAGATTCGCGACCTGCTCAAATCACAAGCCAAATCATAGTTAGACGCGCACATTCTGCTGCGGTCTTCTTTTTCACATCAATCTACCCGATTATGCCTAACATGCTACGCTCTTTTGTTTTCTTGACGGTGATGCTGCTTGTCTTTGCTTCACTGCTCTTTGCGCAACCTGCTATGCAAAACCCCGTTGGCGCCAACACTTCACTGCCTGATTCACTCAAAGGCTGGAAATTTGGTGGGACGGCAGGACTCAATTTCTCTCAAACAGCACTCTCTAATTGGGCAGGCGGAGGACAAAACTCACTCTCTATTGTCGGTATCTTCAATGGGTTTGCGGATTTCACACAAGACAATTTCTTTTGGAACACCTCGCTGGAACTTGGCTTAGGTGCAATCAGTGTTTCGGGACAAACATCGCCAGACTTCCGTAAAAGCGACGATAAAATCATTTTTGTCTCTAAGCTCGGGCTCAACGCAAGTTCCGTGCTGAGTTACGCCTTTTTGGTAGACTTTCGCACGCAATTTTTGGACGGCTTCAACTTTGAGAAGCGCTTGCCAAACGGCAACTTTCCAATTATTTCGCGGGCTTTTGCTCCGGGCTACCTTGTCACATCGCTTGGCTTGGACTACCATCCCGTTGAGTTCTTTTCGCTGTTTTTTGCACCGCTTTCAGGTAGAACCATTCTCGTGCTCGATGAACAGCTCTCTGGCGCAGGTGCGTTCGGTGTAGCACAAAATGAGCGGGCTCGATTCGATCTTGGCGTGGCACTTAACATCGCCTTCAAAAAAGAACTCCTTGAAAATGTAACCTATCAATCGCGCTTAGGGGTCTTTGCACCCTACCGTGAACTGGATAGAATGGTTGTCTCATGGGAAAATTTGCTTGTCTTGAAAGTCAACAAGTATATCAATGTAACATGGGATGCGCAGATTTTCTATGATGACCGTGTTGAAGTCTTGCGCAACGATGGCACAACAGGACCCGCTACACAATTTAAAAGCGTGCTTGGCGTTGGCATTGTCTACACTTTCTGATAATTCGATTCTTGTCGCACAGTCTCAGATGTAGCTGAACTTTCATAGTGCAATTTGGCGCGTAGCTGGGCAAGTTGCATCTGCATCAGTTGTGTCTGCATCAACTGCTTAGCAAGCTCTTCTTCTATTGTGCGAATTTCTTTGTCGGTAGCACCAGCGGATGTCCTAGTATGCTTTTTGAGTTCAGCAACTGCGCGCGCCTTGCGTAGTTCAGCTAGTTCGCTTGTAATAATGCCGATGAACAGATTGAGGAAGATCATCGCGCCAAAAAAGATGAAGCTCACAAAGTAGAATGCCACGCCAATTGCGTTATGGTGCTTCATCAAGTCTTTCATCAAGACCGCCCAATCATCGAAGGTTACAATGCGAAAGAGCGTCAGCAGCGCAGTAGGGATTGACTCAAACTCTTCGCCATCTTCTCTGAAAAAATCCGTGCCGATGACGGCATAGATGTAAAAGTATATGAAAATTAGCAGGAACACGTAGAAAAGACTTGGCAGGCTATTAAACAGTGCATTGATGATGATTTGTAGCTCTTGCAGTTGTTCAGCAAGTTTCAGAATGCGCAGTACGCGCACAAGGCGCAAGACTGCAAAGAAGTGCGCATGCATAGCATTCTCTGGTAAAATGTATGGCAGCGCACACGCTATGACAATCACGGTGTCGAAGATATTCCAGCCGTCTTTGAAAAAGTTAAGTGCCGCTCTGCCATAACTGCCAATGCCCAAGATGAGTTCGGTGATAAAGGCAGCTAAGACAATTTTATCGAGCAGGTGTAGCCATGTGCCATAGTCTTTCTCCAAAGTCGGCGAAGTCTCTAAGCCTACAATTATGCCGGCAAGCAAAATTATGCCGATCATAAAGCGCTCGAAAATAGGCGAGTGATAGATGCGATAAAACACGTTCTCTTGCACGTGTTTTTGGTCAGTGTTGTTTTCCATAGCTGTGCTTGTGGTAAGAATTTGGGCGAACATAATCCAGTGCACTGGATCAGCCTGTGCGTTATTGCACACTCTGCACGACAAACAGTGTGCTACACTGAACAGTGCGAAAAATAAGAAACACATTGCTTGCAAGCAGTAAGAGGCCAGCCGTGTAAGTCATCAATTGTTTATCTCTTATGGCTACGGCAAGGCGTGGAGTTTACGGATGAGCCATTCGGTAGAAAGCAAAAGAATAATCAGAATCAAGGTTGGCGCAAGATTTGCCAGTTCAAAGCTCTGTACAATCTGTGTTTCAAGTGGCTGGAATGCTGCATCGCGTTTTAGGTCAGCAAGCAGAGCGGCAAAATCATTGATCATGTAAAATTTACCTCCGCTTTGAGCGGCGATACTGCGCATCGTTGCTGCATCAGCATGTAAGGTTCGAAACTCCGCACCAGTTTGTGCTACTGAGAAACTGCCGGTGGCTGTGCCAAGGCTACGTTCACCTTCGCGTGCCTCGGCAAAAAAAGTATAGTCGCCAGCAGGTAATCGGTCAAAGCCTGCATTGTAGAGACCTGCTTCACTGCCGGGTTCAAAGACGGTCGAGTATGTCTCCTGAGTGGCTTTATTTTTGACATTGAGTATAATTGCAGCTGAAGAAATAGGCTGCAACGCTTCATCTTGCAGTGTTGCCGAAAAAAGTATGCGTTCTGCTTCATCGAAGAGTTTTGATGCAGGTTCTACACGAAAGCGCCGCAAGTCCTCGTTTGCCGTGAGCCATTCAATTATACCGAGCAAGGTTTGTCGATAGAGTTCGCGCACATCGCTCTCGGGTGAGAGCCAGAGTTTCCAGAGTTGAATAGCCGTCACTGTTGCGGTCTTGCGTTCTGTGGATTTAGCAATTGCCAAGAGAATTTTGTCGGTCGCTCGCGTTTGAATGCCCAGTGTCCAGAGTGGTGTCGCATTTGCTTTGAGTTGGAAGTCGAAATCAAGGTAACTTATGGGCGGTGCAAGACGCACACTATTTTCAAGTGTTGCAGCAAGCGGTCGGAAAATAGAGGACTGCATTGCTTGCGCTGTCAGCTTTATTGTCGCCAGATTATCTAACAGCTCACCTGTTGTTCGTCCGATTCTTACGGCAAGAAAGGGCTCAAAGGCTTTCAGGCGCAATGCTGAACTTTGAAAGGTCATGAGTGAGAGCACAGGCAGTTTTGTGCTTTCCAAAAAAGTTTTGAGGCGTGCCACACTTCCTTCACTCACGATGGCATTTGGAAATCCAATCAGCACGAGCGCATCCGCATCTTTGTGCTGTTCTAAGTTCAGTGCCCCTTCAATGAAGTCGCTACTGCCGCGCTGCGTAAAAAACACCGTCTCTATGGCATTGCTGGTTGCAAGTGCATTGCGGACGGCAGAGATTTCTGGATCTGGCAATCCTGCAATAACTATGACCTTTTTTTTCTGTTTTTGAACTTTGATGAAAAAACTTTGCGTGTTATTGCGTGTAGAAAATTCCCCTGCAAGTGTAGAGAGTGTGAGTTGAAATTTTGTCTCTCCGACTTGCTTTGGCACAAGTTCGAAGGCGAGCGTTTGTTCAGGTGAAGTGAGCGTGAGTGTTTTTCGCTCCAGCACCTCTTTATCGCTGCGCAGTGTTGCTACCAACGAGGCACCGCGAAAGCCTTCTTGCGTGATCACGGCGGAAATCGGGGTCTTTGCACCGACAACGGTCATTTCAGGGGCAATCACGCGCCGTAGGGCGATATCTCGCTTGATTGCAGTATCGCCGACGAGCGCTGTGTAAATTGGCAATGGCGCACGTTCAGCAGCGTAGGTAGGTGTTTCGCCTGCGTTAAATTGTCCATCAGAGATGATGAGTGCTGCACTGAATTTCTCAATAGATTTTAGGCGCGAAATCTCTTCAATGGCTTGTGAGAGATTGGTCTGCTTTTCTGCAAAGGTAAGCGATTCAGGCAGCGAGGCTTTGAGCGCTGCGCCGAAGCGATAGAATTTGATGTTACCGATTGCACGCAGTTCATCAGCATATTGTCCGAGTATGATTTTGACGGCACTGTCGCGCTTTACTGCTCCATCTTGAATTGTCATGCTTTCGGAGTTATCGATGATGACAGCCAGCGTTGGGCGTTCAGAGCGTGTGTCGGTGCGTGTGAAAGCAGGCTCAATAAACAAAGAGAGCGTCAGAAAGACGCTGAGTGCGCGCAGTGCAGTCAGCGCTATTTTAGGGGAGACGACAGGTTTGAACTGCGATAAGTAAAAATTGCTAGCGCAAGTGCTAAGGCTGCAAAGAGCAGAAAAAGCCAAAAGTTTGTTACACTAAATGAAAACCCCATTGAGTCAGTTGGGTTGCATTTGCTGCACTGTGTTGCAGTGGTTCGTGAAGTTAGCGTATTGCTTGCTTATGGCAAGGCAGCACGTGTCGCTTTCGGCACAAATGTGCCTAACTCAGGCACAGCGAAAATCACCGCAATCACCACGACTTGAATCACGATAAAAGGCACCACACCTTTGTAGATGTCCACTGTTTGAACCTCTGGTGGGGTAACACCTTTGAGATAAAATAGTGTAAAGCCGAAAGGTGGTGTTAAAAAGGAGGTTTGCAGCATCACTGTAATAAGAATGGCTACCCAGACCAAATTCATTTCGTACTTTACTAGCAGCGGTGTAATCACAGGGATAAAGATGAAAATGATTTCAATGAAGTCAATAAAACAGCCTGCGATGAAAATGCCCGTTAAGACAAACGCTAGAAAGAGCATGGGACTGAGTTTGGCATGTTCAATGAGGTTGATCATCACCGTGTCGCCGCCGATGCCTCTGAACACTAATCCGAAGGCGGTTGCACCGACTAAGATGATAAAGACCATTGAAGTAAGAAAGGTCGTCTGTTTGCAGGTATCAAAGATGACCTCCCAAGTCAGTTTGCCTTCGAGCGCTGTGAGCAGCATTGCCACAGCAGCGCCCACCGCAGCCGCTTCAGTTGGGGTTGCAATCCCGGCATAGATAGAGCCCAAGACTGCTAGCACGAGCAATGCCGGCAATACGAAGGCGCGTAAGACACGCATAGCAACGCCTTCGCTCCAAAATGTACGCAGTTCTTCAGTGGCAATCGGTGGGGCTTGTTTTGGATTGAAGAGTGCGACTATAAAAATGTAGATTAAATAGCCTGCTACCAGTATTGCACTTGGAATCAGCGCAGCGGCAAAGAGGTCGCCTACTGAAATGTTCATCACACTACCAAGTAAGACCATCACCACGCTTGGTGGCACAAGTTGCCCTAAGGTGCCTGCTGCGGCAATTGTGCCTGTCGCCAAACTTTTACTGAACCCACGTCGTAACATGGTCGGCAAGCTTAGCAATCCCATCGTGGTTACAGTTGCCCCAACCACGCCTGTGGTTGCACCCAATAGTGCGCCTACAATAACAACAGAGAGTGCCAGTCCGCCTTTCAATCGCCCTAAGAGCAACGACATTGTGTCAAGGAGCCGCTCGGCAATCCCTGACTTTTCGAGCATCACGCCCATAAACACAAACAGGGGTACTGCAATGAGCACATAGTTATTCATGATGCCGTAGATGCGCAGCGGCAAGAGATTAAAAAAATCAAAGCCGAAGGCGATGAGACCAAATAGAATTGAAAGTCCACCGAGCGTGAAGGCAACAGGGAAGCCTGTGAGCAACATTGAAAACAGCAGGAGAAACAGTATCAACGTAAGCGCTTCGCTTGACATCACTCTTCAAGTTTTTTGTTTACGATTAACATCAACTTCTCCATCATCAGTGCAATGCCTTGCAGCAGCAAGAGCAACGCTCCTATCACTATGGTAGATTTAATAATCCAGCGATATGGTAAACCACCTGCATCTGGAGAGCCTTCACCTGAGGTGAAGGCATTGAGCGTGTAGGGTATTGCTGTGGCAAGAATTACGATGCAAAACGGTAACAGAAAGACCAGAGTACCGATGATATCTGCTATAGCCCTATTGCGCTCAGAGAGGCGAGCGTAAAAGATATCGACGCGCACATGTCTGTCATTGAGCAGTGTCCAGCCAGCTGCTAGCAAGAATACTGCTGAAAAAAGATGCCACTCCATTTCATAAAAAAATGCGCTCGTTTGCTTGAATACATAGCGTACCAGCACATCGAAGCAGACGAGCGCAATCAGCAATACGTTCAGCAGAGCAGCAAACTTGCCTATAGCTTCATTTAATCGCCTAACCAAATGAATATAGGTTTCATCATCCACCGTAGGAAAGGACCTAATGCTATTGCACGTCCAAGTATGGGCGAATTGCGTCCTCAGACTTTTTATTCCACTCCAAAATGTTCTTCTTGAACGCCATCATGCTCTCATACACACGCTTTGCCATCGTGTCTTTTGCAGTTTCTTCTTCGGCAACTTCTTTGGCAAGTTTTTTCAGTTCGGCAAGCACATCTTTTGGCAATTCGCGCAGTTGTACTTTTTCCTCATTGATGAGCTTTTGCAGGTAGGAATTGTTCTGCGCCTCGAACTCTGAGAGTATGCTTATATTCACATGTGCTGCGGCATCACTGATAATTTGCTTGAGGTCATTTGGCAAAGCATCATAGGCTTTCTTGTTGACAATCAGCTCAAAAGCGGTGCCAGGTTCATGCCAGCCAGGATAGTAGTAGTATTTTGCTGCTTTGTGCAAACCAAGTTTGTAATCGTGGTATGGTCCAATCCATTCAGCTGCATCGATTACGCCGCGCTCCAGACTTGTGTAGATCTCATTTGCAGCTAAGGTTACCGATGAGCCGCCAGCTTTGGTGATGACTTTGCCGCCCCAACCCGGAATGCGCATCTTCAGGCCTTTGAGGTCAGCCATAGATTTGATTTCTTTGTTGAACCACCCTGCCATTTGTACGCCTGTGTTGCCACATAGAAACGGCACGACACCCTGCGGTGCATAGGCTTCTTCCCAGAGCTCTTTTCCACCGCCTGAATAATACCAGGCATTAAATTGTTGTGCATTCATCCCGAAAGGAATAGATGCAAACATCGGCGCCGCTGGCACTTTTCCTACCCAGTAGTACGCTGCACTGTGCCCCATTTCAGCAGTACCTTGACTGACCGCATTAAAGACTTCCAGACCGGGGACAAGTTCTCCTGCACCGTAGACTTGAATCTTCATTCTGCCATTGGATGCACTATCGACATACTGTGCAAAGCGCTCTACTCCTTCGCCTAAGACGGGGAATTTTGGCGCCCAAGAGGTTACAAGTTTCCAGCGATATGTTTGTGTTGGTGCAGTTGCCGTAGTACCACCTTGTTGTGTGCTGCCACCGCACGATGCCAGCAGCAATGCACACAGCATAATGAGCAAAAAGTTGCGTGTCATAGTTTATTGTTGTTTTGTTGGTTTTGTTGTAGCATTTCGTAAAATGTAAAATAATAAGTTCATAACTATCATTCCAACTATTGGTAGCGCAAGGCTTCCACAGGGTCAATTTGTGCAGCACGGTTGGCTGGATAAAATCCTGCAATGAGGCTGACCACAATTGAGAAAGCCACTGCACTGAGCACAAGCCAAAGCGGAAAATGAAAGAAATCAATGCGCGCACCAGTTTGTGAGACAATGTAAAGATTCACGAGTGCATTGATCCCTGCTGTTGCCACTTTCCCCAGTGCAATACCACCCATCCCACCCAAAAATCCAATCACTGCACTCTCAACAAAGAAAATTTTGCGCACATCGCTGTCGCTTGCCCCTGTGGCTTTCATAATCCCGATTTCACGGTAGCGCTCCATGATCGACATCACCATGGTGTTCGTAATGCCTAACGTGGCAACCACAAGCGCCACTGCACCAATCACAGCAAGCGCAAACTCAAAGACAATGAACAATTTTTTGAACTCCTCAAATTGATCGGTAAAACTCGTGGCATTCAATCCTACTGCATCCATTGCTGATTTGATAGCTTCGCATTCTTTTTGACTATTTGCACGCACGATAATAGCTTGATAACCTTCACTTTGCTCATTCTTGCGCAAAAGCTCAATGGTCGAGAGAAAATTCAGGCGGCTAATTTTTTCAGAGGTTTCAATTGGCATAATTAGCCGAAAGCCACTAGAGAGTTTCTGAATATCGCTACTCAATACACCTACAATGCGAAAGTCATAACTCTTTTCAGCAATCGGCAATCCGAAGCCTATTTGAGGCAGTGCTGCTAATCGCATCATTTTCTCGGGGTCTAGCGAAATCGTAGCTACTTTAATTTGCTTACCAAGTGCCTCTTCAGGCTTGCAAATGCCAATGCGTGTGAGCAAAATCTCAGAGACTACCACTTCATGACTGCTATCGCTCTCAAAGAATTTGCCGACATGAATCTCTCTATAGCCCGCTACGTTGGCAATGGCAGCTGGCAAGGCTTCGGTCATCACAATCGTCTCCATTGTGTCAATTGTTACTCGCGTCGGGAAGATCACTTCCGGATAAATCAGTGCGTTTGGTGAAATTGCGCGTACTGTTTTTTTGATCTCTTGTAAGACCGAGTCTGTTAAGACGATTGGATTTTTTGTCTCGGGCTGTGCCAGATTTTTAACACTGCGTTTGGAGAGCGAGAAAATCGTGGAGAGATCTACGCGTGTTGGCGTAATGCGCACGGTGTTAAACAACTCAAGGTCGTTGAACTCATCAGAGAAGATCTTTTGCAGACCACTGCCGAAAGAGACCATCGCCATCAGGGCTGCCACACCGATGGAGACACCGAGCACTGTGAGCAATGAGCGCAGTTTTTCGCGTCGTAAGTTGCCTAATGCGAACTGGATAAGGTCGCTGAATGTCATTGTTGCACACTCGTTGAGGCAGGTTTATGTAAGTCGTCGCGCACAATTTCACCATCTTTGAGTGCAATGATGCGCGTAGAGAGGCGCTCTGCTAGCCAGAGATCGTGCGTAATCATCAGCACTGTCTTGCCTTGCGCGTGGATGTCTTGTAGCAGGCTAATAATTTCTTCCGATGTGCGCGAGTCCAAGTTACCCGTTGGCTCATCGGCTAGCAAAAAGTAAGGCTCATTGACCAGCGCACGTGCAATTGCCACTCGCTGCTGCTCACCACCAGAGAGTTCGACAGGTCGATGGTTGTATCGGTGTGCTAGCCCTACGCACGCAAGCAACTTTTTTGCATGCGCCTGCCGCTCCGACTCCGATTTGCCAGCAAAGAGCATTGGCATTGCGACATTTTCCCATGCCGTCATTGAGGGAATAAGATTAAACGCCTGAAAAATCATGCCGACCGCATTACGCCGATAGCGCGCCAGTTCATCGCGGCTCATCTGCGAAATGATTTTGCCTGCTACAACGATTTCACCTGATGTCGGACGATCCATACCGCCAATCAGATTGAGCAGTGTAGATTTGCCGCTCCCTGATTTGCCCACAATAGCAACAAACTCGCCTTTTGCAACTCTAAAACTCACGCTCCGTAGCGCAGTTACAGGCAATGCATTCGGATTGTAGATACGACTGACGCTCCGAACCTCAATGAGCGGTTTCTCAGAACTCGACACAGGCAATACCGCGTAAAAGTAGTTTAAGATTTCTGGTTTTAAGACTTTTGCTCTTGATATGCGACAACCGTGGTAACTTTTGCTTGAACATTTCTGCAATGCCGTTTGTTCCACAAAAAACCCATTGAAACACTATGACTAGAGAACTTATCACGGCAATTAGCGCTGTTAAAGCGTCGGGCAAATTTGCGCGAAAAAATTTCGGTCAACTCTCAACTGCGCATATTAGTCTCAAAGACCGCAACGACTTTGTTACGAAGGTTGATAAAGAATCCGAAGCCTTAGCTGCCGCTGTTATTCGCAAACGCTTTCCTTACGACGAAATTGTCGGCGAAGAAGGCACACTGGAAAAAGGCTCATCGGGGCGACGCTGGATTATTGACCCGCTCGACGGCACACTCAATTTCATTCACTCACTTGCCATTTTCTGCATTAGCATTGGCTTGATTGATGAAAAAGGTGAATTGCTTGTCGGCGCAATTTACCAACCGATGACCAAAGAGCTTTTTACTGCCGAACGTGGGCATGGGGCTTATTTGAACAATCGTCGCATTCGTGTAACACGCAATTTTCGCAGCGAGCGGCTGCTGCTGGCGACAGGCTTCCCCTACAAAGTCTATGAGCATCTGGATGCCTACCTTGCGCTTTTCAAAGATGTGCTAGTTAGCACAGCTGGCATTCGTCGCCCCGGCTCTGCCGCAATCGACCTTGCCTACACGGCTTGCGGACGCTTCGATGGCTTCTGGGAATATGGACTCAATGCGTGGGATATCGCAGCTGGCGCGCTCATCGTCAAGGAGGCAGGTGGTATTGTTACAGACTTCAAAGGCGATAACGATTATCTCAAATCTGGCAACATTATCGCTACCAACGGTAAAATTCATGGCTGGCTACTTGGCAAAGTGCAAACCTACTTCGGCACGAACTTTGAATAAAAACCGTGTCTCTGCTGCTGCAGACGCTACTTTTCAATGCAGCTCAGGTCGTTGATGGCATAAGGTTTACATGCACGCTGCTCAAAGTTTTCAGCAAAAGCCTCCAATGAGTATTTTCATTTCTTAGTCATCCTCTCTCAGACCTCGCCGAAGCCCTCTTCAAACAGTTGCACCATCGCTTCTGCTGCTTGCACTTCATCACTACCCTTGAATTTGAGTTTCAATTTTGAGCCTTTTGGGGCAGCTAACATCATCACGCTAATGATAGACTTTGCATTGATTTCAATACCGTCTTTTTCAATGAAAAAATCGGATTTGAATTTTGCAGCAAGTTTGACAATAGCGGCTGCTGGACGCGTGTGCAGTCCTGCTTTGTTTTTGATAATGACTTCTTTTTCAATCATATCCAGCGGTCAGCATCAAACTTCTTCTGGCAGAGCAGCTTGCAAGTGCTCCCAAAGTGCATCCTTGAGTGCTTCGATGTTTTCACCTGTTGCAGCAGAAATCGGCACGACCTTCAGACCGCGAAAACGCGGCACCGTAAAATCCTCAGGCGCTAGATCCATCTTGGAAATCACAATCACTTTGGGCTTGGTTGCAAGCCCTTCGCTGAATTTCCTCAGTTCATTCGTTAAAATCTGATATTCGCGTTTGATATCGGGCGAAGTGCACGGAATGAGAATCGCCAAGACTTTCGTGCGTTCAATATGCTTGAGAAATCGCAGTCCTAATCCTTTGCCTTCTGAGGCACCTTCAATGATGCCGGGAATATCAGCCACCACAAACGACTGATAGTCACGATACGGCACAATGCCCAAGTTTGGCTCCAGCGTGGTGAATGGATAATCAGCGATTTTCGGCTTTGCAGCGCTAATGACAGAAATCAGCGTTGACTTCCCCGCATTTGGAAAACCGACCAGTCCCACATCCGCCAGCAGTTTGAGTTCCAAAATCAAGGTGCGTGCTTCACCACTTTGACCTGGTTCAGCGTATCGTGGTGCGCGGTTAGTAGGCGTTGCAAAATGCTGATTACCTCGTCCACCTCGCCCACCTTTTGCGACAACGAGTGTCTCGCCGTGTTGTGTTAAATCGCCCAGTACATGATTCGTCTCCGCATCTTTGACGATTGTACCGCAGGGCACCTTGATGATGACATCTTTTCCCGACAAACCTGTCTTGCGTGCCCCTTGCCCGTGCCGCCCGCGTTCCGCTTTGTAGTGTGCTCTATAGCGAAAGTCCAAGAGTGTACTCAGGTTACGATCAGCTTGAAGAATAATACTGCCACCATTCCCACCATCACCGCCATCTGGACCGCCTTTGGGCACGTACTTTTCTCGCCGAAAACTTACTACGCCATTACCGCCATCGCCCGCTTTGACGAAAATTTTTGCGCTGTCAATAAACATGGCTTACAGTTGTATAAAATAGTAAATATAGCCAAGCCGCAGAGATATAACATGTGCATCAGGCATCGCTGTCAAGCATCTGTGGCATTGAGGCATGGCAAATCATGAGACTGTTTTTAGGAACTTGCAGAAAATCAATGCGCCTCAAGCCTTCACACAGCGATTTGACTTTCACCAAGCCCATCTTCGTATTTTCACACTATGCCAAAAGCCAGTGTTATCATTGCTGCACATAATGGCGCAGCGTTTATTACCGATGCGGTGCATTCTGTTTTTGCTCAAACAGAACAGGATCTTGAGCTCATTGTAGTCGATGATGCTTCTACCGATCAGACACCAGAGCTTGTGCAAAAACTCTTACAAGCTGCACCAATTCCTGCTGTCTATTTACGCAATGAAACCAATCTCGAACGCTGTCATTCACGCAATCGTGGCGCAAGTTGTGCCCGCGCTGAATATCTCTTTTTTCTTGACCACGATGACCTTTGGACTCCTGACCATATTGCCACTATGCTCCGCACCTTTCAACGCACACAAGCCGATATGGTTTGCGCAATTTTGCGCTCAAAAGTCGATACAACTGGGAAACTTATTTACACCTCACGCAAAGTGCTGCCTGATGACGTTGGTATCTTAGCGTGTTCTGCACTCATCGGTGGCACACCCGGCGTTGCATTTAGAAAGGAAAAGTTTTTGCAATACGATGACGCCTTTCGTTTCCGAGAAGATTGGGAGCTGGTGCTACGTGCCTTTCTCTCTGATCTAAAAATTGCACCTTGCGACAGCGATACTGTCCGCGTGCGTGAGCATCACAGGCGCAGCAGCACCGCAAACCCGAGATACTACCACGCCTCGCTGCGCATATTGGAGACCTATCGCGCAAAAATTCCACGACACTATCAACCATTTTTTGACTTTGAAATCGGCAGTGCCGCCCTACGCCATGGCGATCTGTGGCACGGCTGGCACCTTTCACTTCGCGCGCTTTACCATAGCCCTGAGCTGCGACAAAATCCTAGAAATTGGCTCTTGCTGCTCAAACGTGGCTTGCGCCTCGATCGTTGGCTTTCTCCATCACTGCGCTTTCCCTAGCGCTCACCATGTTTTGCAGAATTAGCGCTGTAACATATATTTGCATGCATCGTATCGCAGACCCATCCTAAATCCTAAGCAATCTCTTAAACCATAAATACCATGAAACTCTTCGCATCCTTTCTGGCGCTTCTTGTTTTCAGCTCACATGCCCTTGCACAAACCACATGGCAGATCGACAAAAGCCACTCAAATATCAACTTTACTGTCTCGCATATGGTGGTTTCAGAAACAGCAGGGAAATTCAAGTTCTTTGATGGGAAAATTATCGCCAAAAGCGATGACTTTGTCGACAGCGAGATTGAGTTTACTATTGACGCCAGCAGCATCAACACTGAAGATGAAAAGCGCGATGGACACCTCAAATCCCCAGATTTCTTCGATGTAGAAAAGTATCCGAAAATCACTTTCAAGAGCAAATCCTTCAAGAAAATTGATGAGAAGAACTACAAACTCATTGGCGACCTGACGATGCATGGCGTTACAAAAGAAGTTGCATTAGATGTCATCTACAACGGCATGGCAAAATCACCCAGTGGGGTCATAAAAGCCGGCTTCAAAGTCGTGGGCAAAATCAATCGCACAGACTTTGGCTTGAAGTGGAACAAAACTCTGGACAATGGCGGTCTGCTCGTCGGCGAAGACGTCAATTTTGTTTGCAACATTGAGCTGGATAAAAAGTCATAGACAACAGACATAACAGCAACATCTTGATGTCTTTGGGCTTGAAGAAAGACGGTGCTCTATTTTGCTTGACTGCAATTGTAAGTTTAGGTCTTTTCCTGCTGGATGCATCTACGCAAGGTTTTGCGCAAAGTGCGCTTTCAAGTACAACACAACATGTGCGTCCCTTCATCACCGATGATGCGCGTGTCGTAGGCAACCGCTTGGCACAATTAGAGTCGTGGTATCGTCAGGATAAAGAGACCCTTCAACAGTGGTTTTTAGCTGCTTATGGACCTACGGAGTGGTTAGAACTCACTTTAGGCGGCGTGTTTGGGGTTGGATTAGTTGCCGGCGAACTCGAGGAATTTCCGTTTGTTGATGAATCTACGAAAGGCTTTGCATTTGGTCTGCCGCTTGTGCAAGCCAAGATTCTCTTCAAAGGCTATGAAGCCAATGCACTGCCCGGCGTGAGTGTGGTCGTTGGCACATTTTTTGCCGTATGGTCGTGGCGTTTTGCAACCGCCGGGCTATGGTACATTTGGGTTTTTCATTGTCTCGCAATCTTTCGGCGAAGGTGATGCAGTTTTAATTCATGGCAATATCGGAGCAAATTACCTGCACGTTGGCAGCAGAGATGAACTGATTAGCACATGGGGTCTTGGTACGCAGATTCGCACGATTGGTGGGTTTCATCTTGTGGGCGAAATTTTCTCTGGCGATCCGTATGTGCCCGGTTCTGGTGTGTCGTATCAAGTAGGCTTTCGGCACTTTTTTTAGCGATGATTTGCAAATCGATGGCACGATTGGCAATGGCATCGGCGGACAAACACGATTGCCTTTGTGGTTCAGTGCTGGTGTGCGCATTGTCTTTAATTTTTTCGGAGTGCCTTGAGTGGTTGACTTAGAGCGCATCTATGATAGCTGACATTAGTGTGGAAAATCTTTCTTTGGATTGATTTGCTATCCGTTGAACTTCATCGTGAGAAAGTTTCTCTGCACCAAGTCCAGCTGCTTTGTTCGTGATGAGTGAAATTGCAGCAACGCGCAGTCCAAGCGATACAGCGGCGCAGGCTTCTATAACTGTTGACATTCCCACTGCATCTGCGCCTAATCGTGCCAGCATTCTGATTTCAGCGCGTGTTTCGTAGCTCGGTCCCAATACACCTGCATACACGCCCTGATGCAAGGCTATACCTTTTTGCAGTGCGACTTTCTTGATAAGACGAATCAGTTCAGCGTCATAGATTTCTCGCTTTCGGGCAGTTGTCGCATTAGCTGAGAGTCGTGCATGTGTGAAATTTAGCTGATCGGTGATAAGGCACAGGTCGCCGGGCTCAAAATTGAAGTTGACGCCGCCAGCAGCATTGGTTAGAATCAGCGTTTTTGTGCCTAATGCAGCAAGAAGATGTACATAAAAGGTAACCTCGTCAGGCAAGTAGCCTTCATAGCAGTGCACACGTCCTTTGATGAGCACCAGCGATTTACCTGCGCTGCTACCTAAAATTACTTTGCCATGATGCCCTGCCACGCCCGGCACAGGATAATGCGGAATATCATTGGCATCAATGGTGTGATGAATGCTGATGTGGTCGGCAAAATCGCCAAGCCCAGAGCCCAAGACAATTGCAACTTCAGGCACACCAGAAGTTTTCTGAGCAAGAAATGCTCTGGCAGCGGCGACTTTTTCAGCGTGCGTCATGATAGCTTTAGGGGGAGATGATAGCAATTGCAACCGCGTGGTGATGGGTGTGCGACATGGAGACGGATATCTTTTTTGCTGATAGTCCCTTCACTTTTTGGCAAAGTTTGACTTTTGGTTTGCCGTGCTTATCGCGCAAAATTTCTACGGATTGCCAATGAAATTTCTTGGAGATGCCGCTGCCCAGCGCTTTTGCAATCGCTTCTTTGCAAGCAAAACGCACGGCAATACTCTCAAATGGATTAGCTTTGGAGTAGCAGTACTGAATTTCTTTTTCTGTCAAAATGCGGCGCAAAAATTTCTCACCATATCGTGCGACCGCTGTCTCGATGCGCGGGATTTCGACAATATCAATGCCAAGTTGCATTCTGCGTTGAAAAATCCAGTTTCTTTAACTTAGAAAATTCTTTGCTATTTTTAATGACGCCTTTGCAAGAAGCGTTCAGGGCATTTTTAATCGTCCGCACAAAAACCACTATGCAATATCGCTGCCAGCGTTTTCTTTTCCTTGCGTTTTTAGCTTCTGTGTCTTGCTTTTCGTGTCAGGGCAATGCGCCAACCCTCAATGAGCGTGTTACGGCAATCATGTCAAAGATGACGCTCGATGAAAAAATCGGGCAGATGATGATGGTGGGTGTTCAGTATTTGGAAAGCCCTGAAGATATTCAGAAGTATTTCATTGGTAGTGTGGTAGCCAGCGTAGGCTTTTACCCCAAACCCAACTCGAGTGATGCACGCAGTTGGGCTGCACTGAACGATACGTTGCAAAGTTATGCCTTGCGCACCCGTCTAAAAATCCCGCTCCTTTCTGCTATTGATGCCGTGCATGGCAATGCCTTGGTCTTTGGCTCTGTGGTGTTGCCGCACAACATTGGAATGGGCTGCAGTACTGATGAAAGCGCCATTCGTCAAGCTGCAGAAATCACGAAGGTGGAAATGCGTGCGGCTGGCTTTACATGGAACTTAGCACCTTGTGCAGCTGTCGCCCGCGATGAGCGCTGGGGCAGAACCTATGAGTCGTATTCCGAGTTTCCTGAACTGGTTGCAAAATGTGTGTCGGCTGCTATCAAGGGCTATCAAGGTGATCGTCTTAGTGAGGATGGTGTGTTAGCCTGTGCTAAGCATTTTGTCGGCGATGGCGCAACACTCAAGGGTATCAACGAAGGCGACATCGAAATTGATGGGAAAACCCTGCGTGCAATTCACTTTCCGCCCTACATTGCCGCTGTGCAATCTGGTGTAGGCTCCGTGATGCTCTCATACAGCCGCTTCAACGGAGAGAAAATCCATGGTCAAAAATACTTAATTCAATCTGTGCTCAAGAACGAGTTGAAATTTGAGGGAATCGTGCTCTCGGATTGGGGCGGAATCTATGATATCGCTGGCGATACAATTGACTGCATTGAAAGAGCAGTTACCGCTGGGATTGATGTTATCATGCTGCCTGCAAATTACAAGGAGTTCATGACAATTTTACGCACGCTAGTGCGTCAGCAAAAAATTCCGCCTCAGCGCATTGATGACGCAGTCAGACGTGTGCTACGTGCGAAACTCGCCTTAGGCTTGTTTGAGAAGCCCTACGCCAGAGCAGACCTCTTAGAGAAAGTTGGTAGCGAAACACACCGTAACATAGCTCGGAGTATTGTTCAAAAGACCGCCGTCTTGCTCAAAAACGATGACAAACTTTTGCCTCTGCCTAATACACTTACACGTATTCACCTTGCTGGGAAAAGTGCAAACAGCTTAGCAAATCAATGCGGTGGCTGGACCGTAGATTTCAATGACTTTACCAAAACACCAGATAGTATAGCCTTTGGTGAGACTTTCTATCAAGCGCTGCGTCGGACGATTGGGAAAAATACTATGTTGAGCTACTCGCCAGATGGTTCTGGTGCTGCCGGCGCATCAGTGGGCATTGTCGTCATTGGTGAAACGCCCTACACTGAAACGGATGGCGATTCACCGAATCCTGTCATCAGCGAAGAAGACCTCATTCCTATTCGCAACATTGCTAGTGCAAAAGTGCCCGTTGTCGTCGTGCTGCTAACAGGTAGACCGTTAGTCTTAGGAGAAGCACTTGCAAAGTCCAGCGCGTTCTTAGTGGCGTGGCTACCGGGCACAGAAATTCGCGGTATTGTGGACCTGCTTTTTGGTGAAGCTAAGCCTACCGCAAAGCTCTCACACTCTTTCCCGCGCACTTTGGAACAAATCCCAATTAATGTTGGGGAAGGTAAAACGGAACCGCTCTTTAAGTTTGGTGAGGGACTTTCCTACTGATGTGGTGCGGTGTCTAAAGCTACAGTGCTGCTATAATCAGGCAGCAGAGCTAGCAAATCGGTTTCGCAGAGTGGTTCAAGCACACGCTGCCAGGCTTGCTCAAAGCCCTTGCGAAACGCTTGTGTCACCTCATCATAGCGAATCGTTTTGCCTATCACTTCTGAGATTGATGTGGTTTTTTCTTCCAAATCTTTTGCAATGCGCGCCTTGACATCGTCGGTGGTAGATAGATAGCGTGTCATCTCACGGTGTTTTGGAGAAAGCAAGATTGAACCATGCTGCAACAGTGTCTTGCCATAGCGCCGCTGCGCAGAACCAATGATCTTTTTGCCCTGCACTTCTAATTCATCTCTTGCCGATGCGGTAAAACACGGCAGACTTTCTGCACGGGTGTATCGGTTGCGAAAGTCAGGTTGCTGACGCTGAAAATTTGCTTCAATCCCTAAGACCGCTAGTCCCGCTTGTAATGCTCGGGCAATCTGCGCATAGCATGTTGCATTAGATGCTTCTGTATTGGCGACTATCGCATAAGTCAGTTCTTCAGCATGAAAAACTGCCCTGCCACCTGTAGGTCGGCGCACAAGTTCAATACCATCTTGTGCCAGTCGTGCGCGGTCAAACATCTCTTCCTTTTGGTGATAGCCAAGTGAGATGCAAAACGGCTGCCATGCATAGAAACGCAGCAGTGCCACGTTTTCCCCAAAAGTATGCGTAAGGCTGTCGAAGTTTATCGCCAGTGTCTCATCCAGCCACATCTGGAAGTGTCCGCGCTTTGCACCTGAATCAATCAAGAAAATTTTCTCGTACATTTTAGAGTTGTTTTGAAATACCTAAATTTGCTCTCCAAGAGATGACAATCCCGGAAATTCTCAAGGCATATAAGACCCTTGCTGTAGTTGGGCAGTCTGACAAGCCTGATAGGCCCAGTTATTCCGTTTCGCGCTATATGCTTGCGCACGGCTACCGCGTGGTGCCTATCAATCCAAATTTGACAAAAGTGTTCAACCAACCGTGTTACCCGAGCCTCTTAGATTTGCCAAGCGAGATACAACACACAATTGAGATTGTCAATATTTTTCGCAAACCTGACAGTGTACAGCCTATTGTTGATGAGGCAATTGCAATTGGTGCAAAAGTTATCTGGATGCAACTGGGCATCACTAACGAAGCTGCACGCCAAAAAGCTGAAGCTGCTGGCTTGATTGTTGTTCAAAATCATTGCATTGCGGTTGACCACAGACTTTATTTAGCTTAATCTCTTAGAGGACTTGCAGTCATACGCTTCTATTCCATGAAGACTCCAAGATTTGTGCCTGACATCAAATTGATACTGCTGACGCTTAGCTTGTCTATGCTACCAGTGTATGCGATGGCGCTTGACGAAGATAAGCCTGACCGTCGCTATGGTTTTGCGTTTTCGCTTAAAGAAACTGAGGAGGCTTGTGGCACTATTGTCGATAAAATTATCATTACAGGCAATTACACCACGAAGCCGTTTGTGATGCGTCAAGAACTGCCATTTGCTGAAGGCGATACACTCAGGATGCAAGACCTGCAGACGGCACAACAGCTTATTTACAACCTGCAGCTTTTTAATGTCGTCTTTGTCTCCGCCAAGCGATTTATGCCCGATCAGTTGCCAGAGCCTATTAGTATCAATGATGAACAAGATTCACTTTTTGCGGCATTCTCACAGCAGTGCTATGAAGAAGCTCATGCACGTCAAGCCCCTTTAACCGTTGTCTTGATTTCAGTTCATGAGCGCTGGTATCTTTTCCCACAGCCACGTTTCGATTTGCGCGGGATGAGTTTAGCAAACTGGATACGCAACCCAACTATCGCTAACCTTAACATCGGCGTGATTACCACGCACCAAAATCTGACGGGTCTGAGTGATCCGTTCTCATTTGCCTTCGGCGTTGGCTTCGATCCCTACATTCGCCTGTCGTATTACACACCGTATTTGCTGGGCACCTCACGCACCGGCGCAGGCTTTGCCCTTACCTGGCGAGACCTCAACAATCTCGCTTACGACACCAAGACCGATGTCATTCCTCGTTACATCCAAAAAACTTTTATTATCTCAGGCGCAATTAGTCAGCGGCTTTCACCATTTGCCTTTCTGAATATTAACTTTGGGTTTAATCGTGTCTCTGTGTTTGAAGATATCAAAGCCGCTTATCCAAGCGCCACCGTCGCTGCTGATGGACGCGACTACTATCCTTGGCTGCATCTCAACTATATCTACTCGCAAGTCGACTTGAACCAATGTCCAACCAAAGGCTGGTTTCTCTCGCTAAATCTGTACCAGATGGGCTTACCGACATGGACAGATAAAATCAATATCACGCGTGGCATTTTTGACATTCGCTTCTATGAAAAATCCTTGGCGAACTGTCACTTGCACTGCGCAACTACACTGCAATTTCGCTCAATACTCCCGTACCAAATCATGAACGGCTTTTCTTTGGCTACACTCGCGTCGTAGTACGTGGCTATACACGCGATATCTTTGAAGGTGACAATTTGCAACTCAATACAGCAGAACTGCGCTACCCTATTGTGCCACTTAGTACGCTGCGCTTTGACTTTATACCTATTGAGCAGTTCAAAGTAATGCAGTGGGCGCTTTACGCTACACTCTTCTTTGATGCAGGCAATATCTGGTATAACTCACATACCTCTTTTTTCGGCAACCGTCCAACGACATTTGACTGGAAAAACACACAGTATGGCTATGGTGCTGGACTTGTACTGGTGGGTGGATATCGTTTAGCAGCTCGCGTGGATTTTGCGTGGAACAATCGTGGCTTGCTTGACATTATCTTCGAAAACATCGTTTCATTCTAATTTGCGCATCGACTGTGAAACTCTCTGTTGTTATTCCCACACTGAACGAAGAGCGCTTCATTGCCAAGACCTTACAAAGCCTTGCAGCGCAAGACTTGCCGAGCGACGTCTCCTTCGAATTGCTTATTGTCGATGGGGGCAGCTGTGATGCGACAGTTGAAGTGATCACCAGATTTTTTGACACCAACGACACTTTGCCTGTGCGTATATTCCGCAGCATCACAGGTAGAGCCTTTCAACTCAATTGCGGGGCGAATTTTGCTACGGGTGAGGCTTTGCTTTTTCTTCACGCCGATACTGTGCTGTCTCAAAATGCTTTGGCTGAACTTGCACGCGCACTGCAAAATCCAAGTGTTCAGTATGGCTACTTTGCAATGGACTTCGACGATGCGCATCCACTTGCACGACTCTACAGCGCTGCTACACGCATCAACTCAATTCTGACACACTACGGCGACTCTGGCATTTTTGCGCGTCGGACTTTTTTTGAGGCATTAGGCAAATTTCCAGAGCAAGAGTTGATGGAAGACCTCGAGTTTCTCTTTCGCGCACGCACACTTGCCGAACCTACGCTTATCAAAACCGCTTCGCTTACTACCTCTGCACGTCGATTCAAGAAAAATGGATTTTTTTCGCAGCAACTCTTCAATGCCTACCTTGTTGCGCGCTACATCTTCGGCGCCAATGCCAGCGAGCTCAAACAGCAATACGATGCTTATCGCAAATGACAAACAAACAGGGCATTCTGCGCATTTTGAGCTACTTCACGAGCATCATCTTTCGCGTCTCTCTGTATGAACCTGCTTCTAAGCGGTAGAAATACATTCCACTGGGTAAATTTGCAGCATTAAACTGCGCAACATAGACCCCTGCAGCTTGACGCATATTTACCAGCTGGGCTACTTCTCGACCGAGAATGTCATAGACTTTCAAACTCACTTGTGCCGCTTGTGGCAAGGAATACCTAATCGTTGTCGTTGGGTTGAAAGGATTGGGATAGTTTTGTTCCAGCGCGAAACCTTTCGGCATCACCTCTGCAAGCTGTTCCACCGATGCTGTTGCACTTAGTTGAATGGTTGTTACTGTACCGCTCACTTCATTTGCGACCACGAGCAGCGGCCGGCTGTTTGGACTAAGATTGCCCGGAATGATGAGCAAGCCTTCTGCGCCCAAATCACCGACACGATCAGCTGCTACTGGACCTGCGACTGCACCCGAGAGCACTGTGCTTGCCCCCGGCGTTACACTGAAATTGCGATTATTGATGTAGGCAACAAAGCGCGGCGCTGTTGGTGATGTAATGTTGTAAATCATCACACCGCCGATACGCTCCAAGCCAATGAACGCATAGGTGCTATCGCCAATGCGTGCAATTTTGACATCTTCAGGCTCTGGTCCTTTGTCATCACTACGGTTGTCGAGTGCATTGCTGGTGTTTGTAGCATTGAAGTTCGCTGGGAAACGCGCTGCGGTGATGCGCTCAAAGTCATCGCCGCTGTCATAGACGCGCACCAGTGAATCACGCTCGACGCGGAAGATAGAAAATGAGCGTCCACCAAAGCATTGCAGGCTGCGGTAGAGTCCTGCTGGCGTAGTGTCAGGCAAAGCAATAGAAATCTGCAATCGCCCTAACAGTGAATCACGGCGAATGCCTGTCGTGCGTGAGGTGTCACCAAACACTGCAGGGTCTAAACGGACACTTGCCGCACCGCCACGTATCTCTGGTTCATTTGTACCTGCGTATCCATCGCGCGCATCACCTTCATTTGCCGTTACAACAAAGGTTTGTCCACCGACCACATAGGATGCAATACCATCAGGTTGATAGATGCCGAACACAGGACGCGGTGCGATGTTGATTGCACCTGTACCGCCTGCGCCATCACGGTCGCTAGGGTCGAGACCAAAGCCTGCTAAGTTATGGTTCTTCAAGCCTAAACCACGAATACCAATAAGCGACGCTGTGCTGATGCGCACCAGTGCGATAGCATTATTTTCTTGGCAGACCACATAAGCCGTGTCACCTTGCACGGTGATGTATTCAGGCTCTAAGTCTTGCGCAACGGTCGCACGTGGTCCAAAGATGCGTACGCCACGAGCGCGCAGTGCCGTTTCTTGTCCGTTGAGTGATCGGAAATCTACAGTACGCACGTTTGCTTGCGTAATAGCTTGCGCCCCCGCACTTGGAATTTCAATGATGCTCACAGAGCCCTCAGGATCGATGTTGCCGGCATTGTAGTTGTTGGGTTCACCTTCATTGGCAACTAACACAAACCGACCATCGGCGGTAAAGGTGAGCATATCGGGCAGTGCCCCTACTTGCACTGATGCTAACGCTGTTGCAGTTGCACCTGCTGTTGCGGCACGATAGAAAAAGACTCTGCCCGGCGCCTGACGATTCGTGGAATCCACAGCCACAGCCAAAACTCCATTACGAATATCAATGCTGTTGGGCGAACCTGTTGTAAAACGAACGGAGTCAATCAAGCGTGGCAATGCTGGATTACTGAAATCCAAAATAAGCACATTATTGCTGACACTATTGACCACAAACAAGCGACGTGATGGGGCATCATAAGCCAGAATTTCAGCAGAACGTGGATCAGAACTACGATAGAGTCCCGTGCCCCAAGAACCGAGCACTGTGGGCGAAAGTTGCGCTGCTGCATGCTGTACAAGCAACATCATCAATGCGCTTGCAACAAAAAGTGAAGATTTGAAAACGTGTTTCATAAGATGATGCGTTTATGGGACAATACGGCAAGACGCTCAAAGATAGTTTTGTGAAGGTTAAGCCATCATTAATTCTGAAGCCAATGGGAGAGGCAGATAAATTTTTTTACAAAAGAAACTTTCAATTTTTTTTGAAAGTTTTGAAAGTTAAATTTCAACTGTGGAAAAGCTAACGCTAAGCGAGGCAAAAGCAAAGTTCATTCAGGCGTGGGGAACACTGGGCTCAAACTGGGGCATCAGTCGCACAATGGCGCAAATTCACGCCCTGCTGCTGATCTCTGTAGAACCGCTGAGCGCCGATGATATCATGCAAACGCTTGGCATCTCACGCGGCAACGTCAACATGACTTTGCGAGAGCTTATCGACTGGGGACTTGTCCAGCGTGAACACAAGCCCGGTGAACGCAAGGAGTTTTTTGTCGCAGAGAAAAATATCTTTGAGGTTACCAAAATGATTGCACGCGAGCGGCGCAAACGCGAGCTTGAACCCTTGCTTAGAGCCATTTCGGAGTTGAAACATGTTAGTCCAGAGCGCAGCGAAGATTACCAGAATTTTCAGAGCGTTGTTAAAGATGTGGAATACTTTGCAAGGCATATTGATGCTGTGCTTGAAAAAGTCGTCAAAGCCGATGAACGCTGGTTTTTTGGTTTTCTTGCCAAACTCTTCAAGTGAGGTACATGGCTAAATGCTTGGTCAAATGCACAAGAGCGCATTGCACTTAGCATCAGCATTTTTACGATGCAAAGCAAATTCTTAACTTAATTTTTTTATTATCTCAAAAACAGTAGACCTTTACAGTCAATTCTGAAAACCTGAACAACTATGCTTGAACATATAGCGCCCCGAGAAGACCTTGTCAACTACGGCAAGTATCTGCGTCACATCAATTCTCCTGATGACCTCAAGAAGTTTTCTCTCTCCGACTTGCCGGCCATTGCGCAAGAGTGCCGAGAGTTCGTTATTGATCTGGTCTCTCAATACGGTGGGCACTTTGGTGCAAGCCTCGGTGCCACAGACATCACTGTCGCTCTACACTACATCTACAACACCCCGAAAGATCAACTTGTCTGGGACGTAGGACATCAAGCGTATGTACATAAAATTCTGACAGGGCGACGCGGCATCTTTCATACCAATCGCCAATACAAAGGTGTATCGGGTTTCCCAAAGCGTAGCGAGAGCATCTACGACACCTTTGGTGTCGGGCATGCTTCTACCTCTATTTCAGCTGCAGCTGGGATGGCGGTTGCGCGTGATTTACGCAAAGAAGACTACAAAATCGTCGCTGTCATTGGTGATGGTGCCATGACGGGCGGCATGGCGTTTGAAGGGCTTAATCACTTAGGGCATCTTAAAACCGACGTGCTTGTCGTGCTCAACGACAACTGCATGTCGATTGATCCCAATGTCGGTGGCTTGAAAGAACATTTGACTGACATTACCACGAACTCGACTTACAACAAAATTCGGCGCGACATCTGGGACATTCTCAGTCGCATGGATAATGAACTTGGCGAGCGCGCTCGTCAATTTATCCGCAGCCTTGAGCAAGGACTGAAAGCTGCACTCACGCCCGGACAATTCTTTGAAGCCTTGGGCTTCCGCTACTTTGGTCCTGTTGATGGTCATGATGTGGTGCATCTTGCTTCGCTTTTGCGCGAACTGCGCGAGATGCCGCACCCGAAACTTTTGCACATTGTAACCATCAAAGGCAAAGGCTACAAACTTGCCGAAGAAGACCAATTAAAGTGGCATGCACAAAGCTCCGCCTTTGACAAAATCACCGGCAAATCACTCAAAGCACCGAATCCAAATGCGCCACCGCTCTATCAAGATGTCTTTGGCAATACCATTACAGAACTGGCACGAATGGATGAGCGCATTGTCGGTATTACGGCTGCAATGCCATCGGGGACCTCACTTAAAATTCTGGAGAAAGCAATTCCCGAACGCTTCTTTGATGTAGGTATTGCCGAGCAACATGCCGTAACATTTGGGGCGGGTTTGGCTACGCAAGGCATGAAGCCTGTTGTAGCAATCTACTCTACATTCTTGCAGCGCGCCTATGACCAAATTATTCACGATGTAGCTCTGCAAAATCTAAATGTGATTTTTGCAATGGATAGAGGCGGTCTGGCTGGTGCCGACGGCCCGACACATCACGGTGCTTTTGATCTCTCTTACTTGCGGCTTATCCCCAACATGGTCATTATGGCACCGATGAACGAACAAGAGCTGCGCGATATGCTCTATACAGCCGTCAAGTATGATGATGGTCCAATTGCCGTACGCTATCCGCGAGGTAATGCCGTAGGTGTGCCGCTGCGCAAAGAATTTACCCAACTTCCGATTGGTAGAGGCGAACTGCTACGCAAAGGTGACGATATTGCCTTCCTCGGTATCGGCGTTATGACCAATCATGCCATGAAAGCCGCTGACCTTTTAGCTGCACAAGGCATTTCAGCTGCCGTGGCTAATATGCGCTTTGTGAAACCTCTCGACACCGCACTCATTGATGAACTTTGCGCTAAGCATGAACGGCTTGTAACGATTGAAGAAAATACTATCAAAGGTGGATTCGGCAGCGCTGTCTTGGAATACTTGCAAGAAAAAGGCTACAGCAACAAAGTGCTCGTTATCGGCTTACCTGATCGATTCATTGACCACGGTCAGCCTGCTGAACTGCATAAGGAAGTGGGCTTAGACCCAGAAAGCATCTGCAAGCGCGTGCTTCAATTTATGGGCGCCGAAACCCTAGAAGCTGTTGCGCAGTAAGCGCGCATAAGCACAAGACAATATGCACAGGGCGAGCTTACACTCGCCCTTTACTTTTCCATGCTGCCTTTTTCGATATAGCCCACACATCGCTAAACCCTAGCGATGCGCTTCAGTTTGAAGATTATGCATGCTCACCAGCCAGTCAAGTAAGCCTTTGCAGGCATCTTGAAGCAGATCGAGCATATACTTGAAATCTCTTTCATCGCCGTAATACGGATCCGGCACTTCATCGAGTGTGTGGTGCGAGGCAAAGCTCATGATCAACTTCAACTTATGCTGCAGCTTTTGCGGACACATTCGCCGTAGATTTTCCAAGTTGCTTTTATCCATAGCGATAATCCAATCGTAGGTATCAAAATCTTTGCGGTGCACTTGCCGCGCACGATGTGCAGAGATATCGATGCCACGCTCTGCGGCGGCAGTTTCAGCACGATAGTCAGCAGGTTCACCAATATGGTAGCTTGCTGTGCCTGCTGAATCAATCTCAAAAGCAGCGGCTAAGTTTGCTTCGTGCAACAGCTTGCGAAACACCCCTTCTGCTGAGGGCGAGCGACAGATATTGCCTAAACACACAAATAGCACACGCACGGGCTTTGCGTGGGAATGGTTGAGATTCATCATTTTACGAGTTTTGAAATTTCTTTGAAGGTTGGTGTGCCCGCCACACGCAAGAGCTCAAAGAGTGCCATCTCCGTGCTAGTTAGCCATGCGCCCATATCCTCCATTCGCGACAGACCCAGTTTGTAGTTTTCAGCCGTGCGTGAAGAGACCGCATCGGCAACGACTTCCACATTGTAGCCTGCATCCAGCAAATCTGCAACCGTTTGATAGACACAGACATGCGACTCAATGCCTGCCACCAAAAGCTGCTCACGATCGAGCTCTTCTATGGCGTCAAGAAACGCTTCCTCACCACAGCAACTGAAGCTCATTTTGATAATCGGCTGCACATCAGGCATCAATGCTTTGATTTCAGGCACCGTCTCGCCAAGACCTTGTGGATATTGCTCCGTGAGCACAATTGGAATCTCTAAGATTTGTGCGCCACGTATGAGACGCGTCAGGTTTTGAAACAGTCTCTCTTTTTCATGCATCAACGTAGCAAGTTTGCCTTGCACATCGATGATGATAAGTGCGGTATCGTCGGGTTGAAGCATAGTGGTGTGGTTTTAGAGCATTGTTACGCCCAGGTTGAAGAAAATTTTGCGTTGCATTTTACGAAATCGCCCGCAAACTTCATTTGTAGAAGCATCCTTGCGTTATGTTAGACTTTTCGTAGGGCTTATCGCCTTTGATTCATCATCATTGGCATCCCCAGCTGATACACTTTAGCAATCCCTCTATCCGTTGTAAATTCAGTGAGAACCTTACCCAAAACATGGACACGAGTACTATGTTAGTGAAACCGCTGACATGTCTTGCTGTGCTGATTATGTCAATAGGATGCAATACCCTGCTTCATGCCCAAGCGGTGCGTTTGGACAAAGGTGCGCGCGCCATTGGTGTTGGCGGTGCCTTTACAGGTCTTGCAAACTCTTCTTTTGCCCTGTTCTATAACCCTGCTGGTCTGATGCTCCTGCCACATCGTGAAGTTAGTTTTTTCTATGCCCAACCTTTTGGACTTAGCGAACTGTCAGATTTTGCTATTGCATTTGCCGATCCACAGACCTTGCCAGCGGGATTTGGCGCCTTTGGTGCAGCAGCGCGCCGTTTCGGCTTCGAACTTTACAATGAAACTGCAGTCTCTTTGGGATATGCCAACGTGTTTGAGCGGCGGTTCTTTTTCGGCGCTACACTTTCCTATCAACTTTTCTCAATTCAAGGCTATGGCAATGCTGGCGTAATTAGTCTTGATGTCGGCATTTTAGCACTTATTACGCCTGAACTCTCGCTTGGTGTATCAGCGCTCAATCTTAATCGTCCTTCCATCGGTCTCTCAAATGAAGAGATTGCACAAGTCTACATGGCAGGATTGTCGTATCGAGTGCTAAAAAACCTACGTGCGTTTTTTGATGTAGAGAAAGATGTGCGCTATCCAATTTCATTTAAATCGGGTATGGAATTCGATGCTGTGCCGTATGTCTCACTGCGTGCAGGATTCAGCACCGAGCCGCAACGCATTGCCGGCGGAATTGGTGTGCGTTATGCCTTCGTCGATGCGGACTATGCTTTTCTTACACACCCTGAACTTGGCTTTTCGCATCACCTTACGCTCTCGGTTCGTTTCGGCGGCACAAGTGAAAGTGCACAAGAGGATTTTGAGCGTCTTATTGATGAGGCTTTTGAGCTCAAGCCGCCTATCAAAGAAGGCGAGAAAATCAATCTAAACACGGCTACGTTTCAAGACCTGATGCGCTTACCACGTATGACTCGTACGCTTGCCGACCGCATTTTGCGCTATCGCCAAGAATACAAGCGTTTCGAAAGTGTTGAAGAACTCAAAAACATTCGTGGCGTCAGCGAGGCCCTCTTCTCGGCTTGGCGGCGCTTCCTTGTTGTAGAGCCATGAGTGAACAGGAACAGAAAGACTGGCTTATCACTTTATCACGCTGTGAATGAATCCGCCACCTAAAACATCATCACCATCATAGAACACGACGGCTTGACCAGGCGTAATAGCACGCTTCGGTTTATCAAAGCGCACTTCGACCATACCGTTATCGAGTGGTGAAATCGTGCATGGCTCAGGTTGGTCTTTGTAGCGAATTTTTGCGCTGGCACACATTGGCTCTTTCAGTTCTGCCACAGCAATCCAATTTACTTGCGATGCTACAAGTCCATGATGCAGCAGCGCTTCGCTTTTGCCTACGACAATGGTGTTGTTCTCATAATGAATCTCGGTAACATAAACTGGCTCTGGTGTTGTGATGCCTAAACCTTTGCGCTGCCCGATTGTGTAGAACGGATACCCACGATGCTGCCCTAAGACCTTGCCTGACTCATCAAGAATTTTACCGCCAGACACTTTCGCTTCTAAGTCAGGCACCATTCTTTGAGAAATCGCTCGTAGTCGTTGTCGGGAATGAAACAAATCTCATAGCTTTCACTTTTTTCGGCGACCTTCAAGCCGAATTTGCGGGCAAGTTCACGCACTTCGGGTTTGGTCAGTTCAGCAAGCGGGAAAAGTGTTTTAGAGAGCGCCCGCTGCGAAATTCCCCACAGCACATAGCTTTGGTCTTTGTTTTGGTCCTTGCCCTTGGAGAGTTTGTAGCGCCCATCTTCATAGCGCACGCGTGCATAGTGTCCTGTGGCAATGTAATCTGCGCCCAAAAGTTCTGCGCGTTGCAACAGTGATTCCCACTTGACTTTAGTATTGCACATCACGCACGGGTTTGGTGTTCTACCATGCAAATACTCTTCTTTGAAATATTCAATAACGGCTTCACCGAAATCCTCACGAAAATCAAGTGTATAGTGCAAGAACCCTTTGGCGACAGCTACACTGCGCGCATCGTTGATGGACTCCAAAGAACAGCAACCTGTTTCTTTCTTTGAACTTTTGCCCAAACCTGCCATGTCATAATCCCACGTTTTCATTGTAATCCCAATGACTTCATAGCCTTGCTCTGCAAGCAGGCATGCCGCTACAGACGAATCTACACCGCCCGACATGCCAACCACGACCTTCTTTCTTGTGCTCATTCGTTGAAGATTTATTCGTAAATTTTTCGCTCAAAACATTACCCCTCTGTGAATCGTTTTGTGCTTTACACTCTTCTTTTGCTGCTTTTTTGTCATTGTTCTTCACAGCACTTTATTTTTTTGCAAGAGCTTGGCAATTGTCAAAGCTAAGACTAACTTTTTAGTTTTGACAGCAGTCTCTTCGAAGGACGAATAAATGACAAACCAATTGACAAACGCGCGTTCATGATTCAATACGATAGCCGAATTTGGTTCTCATTTCTCCTCAAGTTCAATACTGGGCAGTTGCGGCGACTTCTACCAAGCATGGCGCTTATGGCAGTTTTCACAGCGCTTGTGTGCTACTTCGACTTGGTCAAGGGCTATTACAAACTTGAAATGCCTCTGACGGTGCATACGCTCTTAGGCGTTGTTTTAGGCTTGGTACTTGTTTTTCGCACCAATACGGCATACGAGCGATGGTGGGAAGGGCGTCGGCTTCTTGGTGCACTTGTCAATGCAGCGCGCAATCTTGCCCTCAAACTCGATGCCTACCTACCCCAAGCCGATTATGCACGCCGTCAGCAATTTGTTGCACTGATTTCAGCCTATGCTCTGGCTATTCCCAAGCATTTGCGCGAGACTCTAACGGTGCAAGATTTAGCCATGCTGTCCGATGCGGAACGCGCCTGCATACAACCTGCCGCTCATATGCCACTTGCTGTGATGAAACTGCTCTTAGATAAAGTTCAGCAACTGCGCACTGACAACGACATTTCGATGGAGCAATTTCTTGCGCTCTCACAAAATCTCAATGAACTGATTGATACACTGGGCGGCATGGAGCGCATCAAAAAAACGCCTATACCCTTTTCGTATGCTATGCTCATCAAGCGATTTATTGCAGCATACATCTTCTCTTTGCCATTTGGTCTGATGCGTGATTTCGGTTGGGCAGCAGTTGTAATTGTACCCTTTATCTTCTATGTGATGGTCGGCATTGAAGTGATTGCAGAAGATATCGAGAATCCATTTGGTACGGATAGAGATGATTTGCCAACGGACGACATTGCACAAAATCTTTCTCGCAATGTCAAAGAGATTTTGACTTCCGTGCACGGCGAGGCCGTGAAAGAAAAAGTCGAGGGCGAAATTTTTGATACGGCTCTTGGCACTGCGTCATCACGCTCATCTTTCAAAACTGCATCGTCTGCAAAGTAATTTGTCTGTGCAGTAAAATTGTAGTAATGATATACTTTTGCCTTATAGGGCATTTTCTTATCAACTTAATTTATTTGCGATATGATGTATCACACCTTCAAACGCGCTGAAGCACATGTTGCGCGCTATGTGGAAGAATATCTTGCAAACAACCGCGCTGCAGCCACATTGAACTCACTGCTTGAAGAAGTTGGCATCGGTTTGCGTCCGCTCATTGACCACATTACGATTCGCACTACGGATGTAGAACGGCGCGCTGAAGAGTTTTTATCACTGGGTTTTATTGAAGATATCAACTTAGGCATCGTGGAGTATGAGAATTGGTGGGCAAAAGTGTATCGCTATCCGGGCTTGCCTGCTGTGTTTATCGACCAAGCCTTTGAAGATGAGCGTGGCGCAGGCTGTGTTATTCCCAAATGGGTCGAAACCTTCGGTGATGAAATTCTGCATCACATCGCCGTCAATGTCAATGATATTGAAAAAAGTATCGCTGCATTAGAAAGAAAAGGTATTGAGTTTGCTGGCGAAATTACCGGTGAGCCCGGCTCCGCCCTGCGGCAAATTTTCACGAAACCAGAAATGAAACACAGTATGGCTTTCACCGTCTTGGAACTTGCGGAACGGCATTGGGGCTACACAGGGTTTCGTTCTTTGCAAGCCAACACCTTGATGGAATCCACACGCACATAACGGACACGCACCGAAGTATGATTTTTAAGACCGACCACACCGAAATTCAATCGTTTCTTGAAGATACCAGTGTCTTACAAGGTGGATATACTGAAGGTGTCTATTTGCCCGAAAGTTACGAAGAAGTTGCACAGCTCCTGACGATGTGCTATGCGCAGCACAAGCGCGTTACGTTTTCGGGTAACGGGACAGGTACCACAGGTGGGCGCATTCCTTTCGGTGGGGTTACGCTGGCTTTTCATCGCCTCAACACCATGCTCAACATTGAAAAATTTCCCGATGGGACAGGGCGTGCCACCGTTCAAGCAGGGGTTTTGCTCTACGACCTTCAACGCGCAGTAGAATCGCTCGGACTGTTCTACACACCTGACCCTACCGAACGCTACTGCTTTATCGGCGCCACAATCGCAAACAATTCCTCTGGTGCACGCACATTCAAGTATGGACCGACTCGCCCTTATGTGGAGCGGCTCAAACTGGCGTTCGCAGACGGTGAAATCATGGATATTCGACGCGGAGAGATTTTTGCAGACAGCACTGGTATGATTGATTTTACCACACCACGTGGGCGACGCTATTGCTTCAAAATTCCAAGCTACACGATGCCCAACACCTCTAAGCATGTTGCAGGGTTTTATGCTAAACCTAACATGGATATCATTGATCTTTTTATCGGTTCAGAAGGCACGCTGGCTGCTATCTTGGAAGCGGATTTGAAGCTCATTGCTAAGCCAGAAAAAATTTTCAGTGCACTTGTCTATTTTGCTGACAATCACTCTTTGCTTGATTTTGTTCGTGATGCACGTCAGCTCTCACACTCAAACACTTTAATTTCAGCTCGTGCATTAGAATATTTTGATGAGCATTCACTGAACTTTTTGCGCAAGAAGTATCCGAACATTCCCGCGCAGGCTAAAGGCGCAATTTTCTTTGAGCAAGAAACAACCTCACACACTGAAGACGAACAACTTACCCAGTGGTATAGCCTTCTGGAAAAATACGGTGCATGTTTGGCTCAAAGTTGGATTGCACTCACCCCTGATGAGCAGCAGCAAATTCGTGACTTTCGGCATGCCTTGCCTGTTTTGGTCAATGAATGGTATGCGCGCTTTAAGCAGCGAAAGATTTCCACGGATATGGCAGTGCCGTATGAACACTTACCTGAATTGATGAAGACTTACCAAAGTGAATGTGCTGCTAATAGGCTCGATTACATCTTGTTCGGACATATCGGTGATGCACACCTGCATCTGAACATTCTCCCCAAAAATGCTGAAGAAGCCATGCGCGCAAAAGCGCTTTATCGACAGTTCATTCAAAAAACTCTGGAACTTGGCGGCACAATCTCTGCTGAGCACGGTGTCGGCAAGCTAAAATCTGAGTATCTTGTGATGATGTTCGGCGAAGACGGTATCAAAGAAATGGCACGTGTCAAAAAAGCCCTGGATGATCGCCTCATTCTCAACATTGGCAACCTTATTCCTGAGCCTTATCTTGCTTTGCTGTAAAAAACGACCTTAATCGTGCACGGATGCAAAAGCTGGCGAAAATTTTTCGCCATACGACCACAAGATGCTTAGCAGCAGAAGCCCATTGAGCACTAGAGCGGTTTGTGCACCGGCATGCTCCGACACCATGCCAGTTAGTAAACTGCCCAGCGGCAAGCCACCACGAAAGGCGGTTGCATAAATACTGATGACTCTGGCGCGCAAATTTTCTGACACTTCTGTTTGCATAATCGTATTGCCTACTGAACCGCAACTTACAAAAGCAAATCCGCCCACAAACATCAGCCCGATTGAAAGCAAAAAAATTTTCGACAGCGCAACTGCAATAACCACTGCTGCTAACACACCCGACGCCGTCATTACAACATAGTGCCGATTAACCGTCTCTTTGAGCGATGCAACACGCAGCGCACCAATCACTGCACCCGCTCCAAATGCTGAAAGCATCAAACTAAATCCACCCGCTTCTGCTCTAAGATTTTCTTTGGCAATCACAGGTACAAAATTCAGAAGAGGTCCAGCAAAAAAACTCACAAAAAGCACCACAATCACAATAGAGAGCAATTCAGGACGCTGCCCTACTTGTTGTATGCCTTCTTTGATGCTCTCGCTAAGTGAGCGTGCCTTATGTTCTGATATTCCGGCTTTTGGAAAATGAATGAGCGGCAAGACAATCAGTAACGCCAAATACGATAGTGCATTGAAGCCAAAACACCATGCCACACCGAGCGACGCAATAACCACACCACCAATAGCTGGACCAATAAAGCGTGAGAGATTAAACTGCATGGAATTGAGTGCAATAGCGTTGGTGATGTGCTCTTTGCTCACAAGCGAGGGCAGCGCTGAAAGATACGCAGGTGTAGAAAGCGATTGCACACAACCTACGATAAATGAAAGCGCAATGACTATCCAAACCGTGATATGTCCTGTAGCCGTAAGTATAGCCATGGCAAGTGCACTTGAGCCTTGCACGATTTGTGAGAAAATCAGAATCTTGCGCTTATCAAACCGATCTGAGATAGCGCCTCCAATCAGCAAAAGTAACAGTAGCGGAATATCTTGCATAAAGCCATCCAGACCTAAGAGCAGCGGAGAGCCACTTAGGCTAAGAATCAGCCACGGTTGACCGACTTTCTGAATCCATGTGCCGATGTTCGACAGAAATGCACCAGTCCAAAGCAGCCTGTAGTCACGGTGATGTAAAGCAGAGAAGGTTGAACGCAGAAAAACACTAAGCGGAGAGAGCCAAGTGATAGACGAGAACTCAAATTTTGACAACGCTAATCAATGTTTTCTCATGAAAATAAGCCGTACATACAAGTCAGACAAATTTTCAGCGCAAGTTGTGTAAATTTTATCTTTAACTAAACACTCTATGCAGCAATGACAAGTACTCACCATGCGACTGTAGCCTCACAGCGCCGAAAAATTCCCCTCAAATACTTTTTCAAGAAACCCGAGCGTACGGCTTATCAAATTTCACCCGATGGCAAACACATTGCATTTCTGAAACCCTATAAACGTCGCCAAAACATTTATGTGCAGCGTCTGGGCAGCACACGTGCCGTGCGCCTTACAAATGAACTTGAGCGTGATATCGCTGGCTTTTTTTGGAAAGGTAACCATACCTTGCTCTATCTGAGAGATTTCGGCGGCGACGAAAACTTTCATCTCTTTGCTGTCAATATGCCTCAAAAGCAGGTGCGCGACCTGACACCGTTTTCAGGCACACGCACTATGCTTATCGATGAGTTAATTGATTCAGACGATCATGTGCTTATTGCGCTTAACTTTCGTACACCCGAAGTCTTTGATGCCTATCGCTTAAATGTGCATACCGGTGAACTTGTGCTGCTGGTTGAAAATCCGGGTAATATCACAAGCTGGAATACGGATCATGATGGCAAAATTCGTCTTGCCGTTTCCACAGACGGCGTCAATACGACATTGCTTTATCGCAAAACTGAAGCCGATGCCTTCAAGCCGATTCTGACTACAAACTTCAAAGAATCACTCGTGCCGCTCTTTTTCACATTTGACAATGCCCGTATTTATGCTGCTTCGAATTTAGGACGTGATAAATCTGCTATTGTCATCTTTAATCCTGAAACTGGCAAAGAAGATGAACTTCTCTTCCAGCACCCCGAAGTCGATGTCTATGACCTTTCCTATTCGCACAAGCGTAAAGTGCTCACGGCGATTTCTTTTACCACTTGGAAACGAGAACATGTTTTCTTAGACAAGCTTACTGAGCAGATTTTCAGCAGTCTGCAACGCCAGCTCCCAGATGTTGAAATCGCGCTGACAAGTGAAACCAAAAATGAAGATGTCTTCATCGTACGCACCTATAGCGACCGCTCACTTGGTGCGTATTATCTCTATGAGCTTGCCACAGATTCGCTGACAAAACTTGCAGATGTCAGTCCTTGGCTCAAAGAAGATGAACTTTGTGAAATGAAGCCGATTTCCTACACTTCGCGCGACGGCCTTACCATTCATGGCTACCTTACACTGCCGAAAGATGTTGAGCCTAAACAGTTGCCTGTCATTGTCAATCCTCATGGCGGACCGTGGGCGCGCGACGTGTGGGGATTTAATCCTGAAGTTCAATTCCTTGCAAATCGTGGCTACGCTGTTTTGCAGATGAACTTCCGAGGTTCTACAGGCTATGGGCGAAGATTCTGGGAAATTTCTTTCAAAAAGTGGGGCAAAGAGATGCAAGATGATATCAGCGATGGTGTTAAATGGCTTATTGAGCAAGGCATTGCCGACCCCAAACGCATTGGCATTTACGGTGGCAGTTATGGTGGCTACGCAGTGCTGGCGGGTTTGGCTTTCACGCCCGACCTCTATGCCTGTGGCGTCGACTACGTCGGCGTCTCGAACCTCTTCACATTTATGAAAACTGTGCCGCCGTATTGGAAACCTTATTTGGAGATGATGTACGAAATGGTTGGCAATCCTGACATGGATCAGGACCTCATGCGCTCTGCTTCACCTGTGTTTCATGTCGATCGCATCAAAGCCCCACTCTTTGTTGCGCAAGGCGCAAAAGACCCAAGGGTCAATATCGAAGAATCCAACCAAATTGTTCATGCGTTGCGTGCACGCGGCATTGATGTGCCGTATCTGGTCAAAGAAAATGAAGGGCATGGCTTTCGCAACGAGGAAAATCAGTTTGAATTTTATCGCGCTATGGAAAAGTTTTTGCACAAACACCTGCTCAAAAAGAAATAGTCTTCAAGCCAAGTCCGCCACACTGATGGCACGGATTGGAGTATATGCTGTTGCGCGCAAAACCAAGGCACATCGTTATTGGCAGTTTGAATCAAAAATTTTATTCTCAAACGTTTTCCTAACTAAACATTCATTGCATAGATTATGTCTCGTGGATTGAACAAAGTCATGTTGATTGGGCACTTAGGTGCAGACCCAGAAGTACGTGTGTTGCCAAGTGGCACATCGGTAGCAAATTTTAGCATTGCTACAAATGAGTATTACAAAGATCAAAACGGTGAACTCAAAGAGCGTACCGAATGGCATAACATTGTCGCCTATGGCAAATTAGCTGATGTATGCCGACAGTATCTCAAGAAAGGCAAACAAGTCTATATCGAAGGGCGATTGCAAACACGCAACTGGGAAGACAAAGAAACTAGCAAAAAAATTATCGCACAGAGATTATTTGCTCAGATATACAGATGTTAGGTAGTCGTGCCGAAGGCGGTGACATGCCACATGTTGCCTCTGCAGAAGCACCGCCAGCAGAGATTACAGCACCTACGCCACATGTTGCCTCTGCAGAAGCACCGCCAGCAGAGATTACAGCACCTATGCCATCGCCTCGTTCCAAACAAGACCAAACTGAGAGCGCAGGTGAAGGAAAAGAGGACGACTTGCCATTTTAGTCTCTACTCTGTGCTGCATCGCTATCTCGGTCTGCTGTGGGCATTCTTTTCTGTGCTTGGCGTCGGTTCAGCTGCGGCGCAACTTAAGCCAATGTACGTCAAGCCGCTTGAGTCCAGCCTAGCACCATTACAAATCCAGCAGGCGCATGCAGAGCGCAATGAGCCACATAAACCAGTGCACTGGTTCTACACACAATCGGATTCTGCCAACAAAACACAGCCGCAAGCGCGCACGTATATTTCTTCTGCTGCGCTTAAAGCATGGGCATTCAAACAAGATTTTTGGTTCAGTAGAGATAAGGTGCAGCACTTTGCTGCCTGTTTCTTCATTGCCTTTTCAAGTCGAATTGCTGCAACCTCCATTCTAGGTATGCAAAAAAGTGCAGCAAACGCGTTTGCTGGCGGCATCGCTACCTTCGCTGGATTTATGCGCGAAGTGAAAGATGACCACGAATACAACAACATTTTCAGCACCAAAGATATGGTCGCCAATTTGCTTGGAGTCTTGCTGGCTATGGTGATTCTGACCTTCATCTGACCTTACGCTCACGGCACTACTTTGACACCACGCCAAAAGGCGACATATCCTTTGATTTGTTTAGCTGCGTCTTTTGGTTCGGGATAATACCATGCGGCATCTTTATTGACTTCGCCGTCTATCTTCACATCGTAATAACTTGCCACGCCTTTCCAACTGCATGTCGTATGCGTCGTGCTGGGCTGAAAAAATTCCATTTTCAATGACTCAGGCGGGAAGTAGTGGTTACCTTCCACAACAATCGTACGCTCACTCTCGGCGAGCACGGTGTCTTTCCAGATAGCTTTCATATTCTACAAAATAGGAATGGAGTTAAAGCCTTTGCACTCTTGAACAGTTGCAGTGCAAAGCAACGTTCTACCTACTGGGCGCCGAGCACTGCAAAAACTTGAAGTTTCAGAAAAATTTTATCTTCAAGCAACTTTACAATGGACTAACAATACATCCGTGAGTTTTACACAACTGCGATATGAAGTGTGTGAGCGTGTCGCCTACATCACGCTCAATCGTCCCGAGAAACGCAATGCGCTGACGCCCACGCTCATCACGGAACTGCGTCACGCATTTCAACATGCACAAGATGATGCCGGGGTACGTGTTGTGGTATTGCAAGCCGAAGGAAAAGCCTTTTGCGCAGGACTCGATTTAGATGAGCTTAGAGCGCTTTCAGCAAAATCTGCGATGGATAATCTCTACGACTCAGAGACGCTCGCCGCACTTTTTCGTGAGATATACACGCACCGAAAGTTTGTAATCAGCAAAGTGCAAGGCGCAGCTTTTGCTGGTGGGTGTGGTTTAGCATGTGCTGCCGATGTTGTTATTGCTGATAGAGACCATGCTAAGTTCTCCTACAGCGAAGCAAAAATTGGTTTTGTGCCTGCTATTGTTGCAGCGCTTATTCTGCGCCGCTCACGACATGCTGGCGTACGCGAAATGCTCCTGCGTGCTCATGTCCTTTCAGCTGATGATGCCTTGCGTTTAGGCTTAATCAATTACAGTGTGCCAAGCCACGACATAACTTCGTTTACAGAGCAACTTGCCCAAGACGTGTGTCATACAACCAGTCCAATGTCGATCGAACTCACTAAGCGCCTGCTCTGGTCCGTTGAAACAATGAGCCTTGATGATGCGATTAACTTTGCTATGCATCTCAATGCTTTCTCACGTCAAACCAGTGATTTACAAAAAGGTATTGCGTCATTCTTAACAAAGGAGCCAATCCAATGGTAAAACATGTGTCCAAACTGATGCTGTTGCTTACACTTTCCCTGAACACCTCGGTGGTTTTTGCACAGAGCGAAAAAGGCAAGTTTACAGAAAGCATTTTGCACTTTGCTCAAGCTGGCGACCTTGAGCATCTAGAAACTCTCAAAGCCTTGCCGCTTGCTAATGATGAGCGCTTAGCTTTAGAGGCACTAACCACCACACAGGGCAAGCGCGCCGCTGAACTTTATTTGAAATTGCTGACTGATTATCCCAACTCTGGATTTGTTACGCTTTGTCGTCAGCGTCTGGCTGAGTATCAAAGTGCCACGAAAGCTTTGGCTAATCTTGCACCTACAGCATCTGCGTCTGAATCAGTAAAACCTGAGCCTGCAAAAGTTGAGACCCAATCTGTCTCTACTGCTATGCCTGCTCGCACACCCACGATGCGATACACCTTGCAGTTTGGGAGCTTCAGCACGCGTGCGTCGGCGGAACTGCGTGCCAACGAATTGAAACCAAAAGTCAAAACAAAGGTTTTAGAGCTTGAAGACGATAGCGGTCGCAAATCGTTTAAGGTTCGGTGGGCAGAATACTTGAAGAATCGTGATGAAGCCCGCGCCTTCGGTCAATCCTTAGGGGTCGAGTTTTTCGTCGTAGAAGAAAGTAACGAATGAAGATGAAACCCGGTCAAACTCAGATCATTGGCGAATCGCCTGAAATCAAGCGGTTGGTTGCTCTAGCAGAGCAGGTCGCACAAACCGATGTTACTGTGCTTATCACCGGCGAAAGTGGTACAGGCAAAGAAGTGTTTGCAAAATTCATTCATGAACACAGTCGCCGTGCAGATAAGACGTTCATTCCGATCAACTGCGGCGCCATTCCTGAAAGCATTTTAGAGTCAGAACTCTTCGGGCATGAGCGAGGCGCCTTCACAGGTGCCGATCGTCAGCGCAAAGGCTATTTTGAGAGCGCCGATGGCGGGACAATTTTTCTCGATGAAATTGGCGAGACTCCACTCGAGGTGCAAGTTAAATTGCTGCGTGTCTTAGAGACTGGTGAATTTCAGCGTGTGGGCTCTTCACAAACGCTGCGCTGCGACACGCGTGTTATTGCTGCTACTAACCGTCGGCTTGAAGAAGAAATTGCAAAAAAGCGATTCCGCGAAGACCTTTACTATCGCTTGCGTACAGTAGAACTGCATATTCCCCCGCTACGTGAACGGCGCTCTGATATTCTTCTGCTTACGGAAAAATTTGTGCGCGATTTTGAGCGTAAACACGGCTTGAAATTCGTGGGCTTCACTGCCGAAGCAACAGAGCTTTTGCTGTCATATCACTATCCAGGCAATGTGCGTGAGCTGCGCAATATCATTGAGTCGCTCATTGTCTTAGAGAGAGAAGGCAAAGTTACACCTGAAAAATTGATGCGTCGTTTGCAACAAGCACCGCCTGAAGCTAAAGCCCCGATGATGTTACCAGCCGTGTTTCCTGCAAACCGAACCTTGCCTGAACCCAGTGCACTTGCGCAGCAAGAAATGATTTATCGCATGCTTTTGAGTTTGCAAACTGATTTGACCGAAATTAAAGGCATGCTCTCGGAACTGCTCTCAAGGTCGCAGTCACAAAAAGAGCTGCTGCTCTTGCCAGAAGGCTCACACGAGAGATTGCATGAAGCTAGCGCGATGGCAAACCATGAGAGCCTGCGCGATATCTTGAATTCTTTTTATCGCACGCTTGCGCAAGATGGTCGCATTCCCTCACTGGAAGATTTGGAGCGGTATGCCATTGAAGAGACGCTAAAAACGCTTCAGCGGCAATAAACGCAAAACGGCTGAAGCGCTCGGTATCACAGAGCGTACGCTTTACCGAAAAATCAATCAGTACAAATTGAGCACCACATAGCGCTCTATGTCTGTCTCCAAGCTGCAATTTTTGTGCGCTTCCGCACCTTGTTGTAAGTTAGGCACGAACTTCTAAGACTTCAGCACAATCAATCGACGGTCAATATGCAACTGAAAGTGAAATATGTTGTTATACAGTCAGTAGTGTATCTCAGCGCAATGTTGATATCTCTAAGTAGTTGCCGCTTTTCACAAGCTCAGCCCTCGACCAGCGAACATCCAGCACAGGATTCACTTAAGCAGCAAAAGTTTTCAGTAACAGAGCAGCCGCAGTTCTCCTATGCGCAATTTCCGCAAGACCGTGCAGTTTATCTCTTCGGCGAAAGATTGCCGTTCGAAGACGATGAAGTCTTTGAGCGCTTCGAGCGTGAATACATCTACAATATCAACGACCGTGCTCAGATGATCATGTACATCAAACGTGCGGGTCGATTTTTCCCTTACATTGAAGCGCGCCTGAAAGCCGATTCACTGCCCGATGACTTTAAGTACTTAGCGGTTGCCGAAAGCCGACTGATGGATTTGCGCTCGCCTGCCGGCGCCGCTGGCATCTGGCAAATTATGCCCGATGTTGCACGAAGCTACGGTCTGGTGGTCAATTCCATTGTTGATGAACGCTACAACTTGGAGAAAGCTACGAGTGTTGCCATTCGCTATCTCAAAGAGGCGTACAAAAAGTTTGGCAATTGGATCATGGCAGCGGCATCATACAATATGGGTATGTCTGGCGCAAAAGATGAACAAGACTATCAAGCCGAGAAAGACTACTTCAAACTCTATCTCAATCGTGAGACAGCGCGATATATCTTCCGCATTGCGGCTATCAAAGAAATTATGGAGAATAAAGAGCGCTATGGCTTTGGTGATGTTATCCCCTACAAGCCCATAGAGACAAAAGCCGTAGAGGTCAAGAAAGAAATTGCTAACCTTGGGCTCTGGGCAAAGCAGCAAGGCACATCTCTCAAAATGGTGAAATATCTTAACCCTTGGATTCGCAGTCGCTTTGTTCATGCTCCACCTGCACAAACAAAAGTCTTTACAATTCTACTGCCCAAAGACAATACCACAGATGCACCGCTTGCACCTTATGCCTACAAAATGGATAAGGAAAAGCTAGCCAACACAGCGCAAGGTTTTTACATTGTCCGCGAAGGCGATACACTAGAAAGCATCGCTAATCAATGCGGATTAGAGGTCAATGAAATTCGCTTGCTCAACAAACTCAAGGATGGTCAAACAATTCAAGTGGGGCAGCAACTTCGAATTGCGCCCTAGCAACATTTGATGGACATGCAGCGATGGATTGTCTTCTATGCCATAGTTATCTTAGCTCATGCTGCACTTGCACAAGAGCCGCCGCAGACCCTTGCGCCTGTTGCACAGTTTCAGATGGCACGTGCACTTGCCATTACGACGCTTGGCGAAATTTTCGTGCTCGATGGCGCACTCTCTCGCCTCTATAAACTTGACCAAAACGGTCAGAAGATCGCTCATGTCGGTGGGTTCGGCATAGACCGCGAAGCCTTCGATAACCCACTTGACCTTACGACAGATGGACTGAATGTCTTCGTAGCTGATCGTGGCAATCAGCGCGTCTCGCAATTCGATCGCAATCTCAATTTTGTAACGCTCTTGCAACATCGTCCCACTCCTATCACCTCCTTAGGACTTGCACGTGAGCCAGCTACATCTGCTGGTCAGCTTTGGCGCCCTATTAGCTTGTCGCTTTCTGGACAAGGTGACCTCTACATTCTCGACGAAGCGCAGCGCCAAGTCATTCGTATCAATCCGCTGACCTTTGCTTCTGAACTCCAGCAACGTCAGAACCCCACACAATTTCAATTTGGCGGATTTGATGCTGGTGCAGGTAATCTTATCGACCCGCAGTGCGTGCAAACCAGTCGCAGTGGAAAAGTCTTCGTCAGCGATAGAGGTGCGCAAGCGGTGTTTGTCTACGACTTGTTTGGCAACTTTGTCATGCAAATTGGCAAAGGCATGCTCCATGCGCCGCGCGCGTTAGGCATCGGTCTTGTCCCTGAAACCATAGGCGGTGAAAAAGTACTCCAAGAGTGGCTGTTTGTCATCGATGAGAGTGCTTTGCTCATTTTCCGCGCAGAGCAAGAAACAGGCTTCAAGTTTCTTGGGAAAATTACTGCGCAGAGCTTTAGCCAAATTACGAACACAGAAGTAAAGTCTCTGGTCGATGCTGCTTGGCTTGGCGAGACACTTTATCTTTTGACTGAAAAAGCATTGTATTTTATACCGCGCAATATGCTAAACCTTTCTGAATAGCCTTCAATGCACTGTTACATGCAAGTCAAGTGTTTGCTTTTTGCTACTCTGCTCATGCTGAGCACCGTTGCAGACATTCATGCACAAAAACTCAATCTCGATAGCCTCAAACAACTTTTGCCTGTCGTAAGCGATAGTGCGCGCTACGAGCTTTACATTAAACTCTCCGAAGAGACACCGAACGACAGCGCGCTTTACTTTGCTGACCAAGCGCAGCAAGTTGCTATCAAACTTGGCTCAAAGAGCGGTGTAGCACGCTCACTGCGAGCCTTTGGCGACTATCATTATGCGCAAGCCAGCTTTGAGGGCGCTTTGGAATACTACGATAAAGCACGCTTGCTCTACGAAAGTGATAACAATCTCAGTGGCATGGCGGAAATTTCTAAACGCATGGCCTTCATTCAGCGCACACAAGGTCGATATGCCGAAGCGCTCGAGTATGCCTTTCAAGCCCTCAAAAACTATGAAAAGCTTGAGGAGACACGCAGCGTAGGCGATATGCTGCGCTTCATCGGCTTTGTCTACAACGACCAAGAAAATGAAAAGTCAGCCATGGAATACTTCCGCAAAGCCTTGAAGGTTGCTGAAGAACTTGATGATGAACTAAGTAAAGCCATCACGTTGCGCAGTTTGAGTGAACTCTTGGATAAACAAGGCAATAGTGCACAAGCTCTTGAATATGCAGCAAAAGCCCTTGCGATTATGCAAGAACTTGGTGATGCTTGGGACGTGGCGACCTCAAACCGCTATCTTGGCAGAATCTATCACAATCGTCAAGATTATGACATTGCCATTGACTACTACAAAAAAGCATTAGCTGCGTTTGAGAAACTTGGTGATAAGCAAGCCGAAGTCAACACGCGCCGTTTTCTTGCCGAAAGTTACTACGCACAACGTCGATATGAGCTTGCAATTGCACAAGCTGAGAAAGCATACGAGATTGCTGATGAGATTGGCATGCAGAAAGGCATTAAAGAAACTGCACGCACTTTGGCTGATATTTACGATGCACAAGGCAATGCGCGCCGCGCACTGATGTTCTACCGCAAGTATGTAGAAATGAAAGACCTTTTGCTCTCATCGGAAGTGCAAAGCAGCATCGCTAATCTTCAAACTAAACTTGCTGTCGAAGAAAAAGCACAGCGCATCAAAGCCTTGGAGTTAGAACGCAGTCAACAGACTTTATTGCGCAACTCGATTATTGCTGGCTCTGTTTTGTTCTTTGCTATTGTCTTGCTTGTGTTCTCAAGCTATCGCGCCAAGCAGCAACAAAACACACGCTTGCAACATGCACTCAAACAACTGCGTGAGACACGCGCACAACTTATCTCCGCTCAAAAAATTGCATCTGTCGGAAAACTTGCTACAGGCATGGCACATGAACTCCAACATCCGCTTCATTCTGTCTATCGGCTTACTGAGTTTTCCAAACAACTCCTTGCTTCACTGAAAACCGACATTCAGACCACAGAGATCACTGACGAGAGAAAGATACACTTGCAAGCCACACTTGAGCGCTTAGAGCAACATGCAGAAGAGACCTTGCAGCACAGTGCGCATGCAACTGCACTCATCAAAAGTGTGCTGGAATACTCGAGCTTGCGTGCTAGCGAAACCACAGATGCGAATCTCAATGCACTCATTGCCGACACGCTTAAAGCCTCATACCGAATGTGGCAAGACAAATACAGCGATTTTGAAGTTGTGCTTTCAGTAGAACTCAGTGAGAGACTTGGCTCACTTAAACTTTCCTCACAAGAAATTCGCTATGTTCTTTTTAACCTTTTCAACAATAGCTTTGATGCCATGCACGAGAAGCAAAAAAAACTTGCTGCTGCTGACTACAAACCAGAACTGCGCGTTGTGAGCCGTGTTCAGAATAAGATGGTGGAAATTTGCGTGCGCGATAATGGCATCGGTATTGCACCAGAGCTCAAAGAAAAAGTCTTTTTACCTTTCTTCACCACAAAGCCCACTAGCGCAAGGCACACAGGCTTAGGATTGTCAGCCGCTCACGAAATTATCAAAGGTTATCGTGGCGAGATCACGATTGAGAGCAAACCGGGCGAATGGACAGAAGTGCTCATTAAACTGCCCGTTGAGCACAACGAGGAAACGTTATCCTAATGAAAACTTGCTAAATTGGCGCAAGAAACTTACGCGACCTTAGCATAAGACTAAGCAAGAGAGAGAAAGTGTGTCGTTGAAACTTGAGCATTCATATTTAAATCAGATTGAAATCAGAACTTGAAAGGAGCCTGTTGGCAATGCTGACGACGGAAATCATACGACAGATGCCGAAAGTTGCACTGCACGATCATCTTGATGGCGGCTTGCGTCCGCAAACAGTAATTGAGCTTGCGCGTGAGCAAGGCTACCGTGGATTGCCGACTACGGATGCAGGTGAGCTTGCAAAGTGGTTTTTTCATGGTGCAAACAAAGGCAGTTTGCCTGAATATCTTGCAGGCTTTGCACACACTTGTGCGGTGATGCAAACACCTGATGCCTTAGAGCGTGTTGCCTTCGAAATGGTAGAAGATATGTACAACGATGGCGTTTGCTACATAGAAACACGCTTTGCACCTGTCTTTCACACGCAGAAGGGCTTGCATTGGGAAGATGTTGTGCGCGCAGTTTTGAAAGGTCTCGAGCGCGGCGAACATCAATTTGGCGTGAAAGCCCGGCTCATTATTTGCGCTATGCGAAACTTAGATAGCCAACACTCATTGGACATGGCTCAATTGGCGGTCGATTTCCGTGATCGTGGCGTCGTCGGCTTTGACCTTGCCGGCGAAGAAGGCGGCTATCCAGCTAAAAACATGTTGAAGCCTTTCACTATTGCCAGCGCGAAAACTTCAACATTACGATTCATGCTGGCGAAGCCTTTGGCAAAGAATCGATCTGGCAAGCCTTGCAATGGTGCGGGGCTCATCGCATTGGACACGCTACCCGTCTTATTGACGATATGGCTGTGCTCAACAATGAAGTCATCAAACTTGGCACACTCTCGCAATATGTGCTCGATAAGCGCATTCCGCTGGAAATCTGCTTATCGTCAAACATCCACACAGGTGCGGCACGCAGTTTTGCCGAACATCCCTTTTGGATTTTCTACAAAAATCGTTTCCGCGTTACACTCAATTGCGACAACCGTTTGATGAGCCAAACTACCATGACTCAAGAATATAAAATTGCGCATGACGTCTATGGCTTAGGTCTTGATGACTTAGAACGACTTTCTATCAACGCTATGAAAAGCGCATTTATTTCATACGACGAACGCGTTGATCTTATCTTCAATGTAATCAAACCCAAGTTTGCTCAGTTGCGTGCACAACTTCATTCGGAGCAAGCCAAACCCGCCTTGGCAGAGTAGTCATCGCGTGCAGTTTTGCAGCACTTGCTGCTTGTGTTTCTCAAAAAAACTAACTGAATCTCAATGAGCTACAAATATCTCCTTGTCTCAAAGGAAACAGACAGTCATATTGCCGTTGTGCAGTTTAATCGCCCAGAGGCACTCAATGCGCTCAATTTCGAATTGATGGATGAATTGCTCAATGCGCTCGAAGCACTTGAGCATGACCCTGATGTCCATGCAATAGTGCTGACGGGCAATGAAAAAGCCTTTGCTGCAGGCGCCGATATCAAAGAATTTGCCGCACGCACTTCAGCACAGATGCTGGTGCAAAATCCTCTTGAGAAGTGGCATCGTATTGAGCGATGCTCCAAGCCACTGATTGCTGCGGTCTCTGGATTTGCCTTAGGTGGCGGCTGTGAGGTGATGCTGATGTGCGACCTTGTCGTTGCCTCTGAAACCGCAAAGCTCGGACAGCCTGAAGTCAACATCGGAGTCATTCCCGGTGCAGGCGCCACGCAGCGCCTCACGCGCCTTGTCGGCAAATTCAAAGCTATGGAACTCATTCTCACTGGGCGCATGATTGATGCCAAAGAAGCTCTGGACTTGCGTCTGGTCTCAAAGGTTGTACCTGTTGCAGAATATCTCGAAGAAGCCAAGAGACTTGCGCGTGAGATTGCCTCAAAATCGCCGGTCGCAATTCGTGCTGCCAAAGAAGCAATTCGTGCTTCACTCAGCGGACTTGATGAGGGCTTAGCCTTTGAACGCAAAAGTTTCTACCTGCTCTTCGATACCGAAGACAAAAAGGAAGGCATGCAAGCCTTTATTGAGAAGCGCAAACCACAGTGGAAAGGGCGCTGAATCCCAGCATGGTTCTTAGCTAATTAGGCGTAGATATTCCCAGCCTTCGCCTGCAAGGTCTTCATAGGAAATACCATCTTTTTCGTTGCCAGGCATAATATAGACGGCATCACCGAAGCAGTATTCGAAATCAAAGTAGTTGATGGCAGCGATGAGCTTGGCAAAAGTTTCACGGTCAGCGTAGGCCTCTTCAGGTATTTCATCAATTAGTTCCGCAAGTTCATCGAGCATGGGTGAGGCTTCCAAAAGAAAAATCAGAGAGATGACCACGTAGTATTTTGAACTGCTAAGGCGCATGATCTCATCGACACTTTCGCCAACTTCTTCTTCTTCGGTTGCGATATTGGCTTCAATGTCGTTGATCCAATGATTAAACTCGCGCTCAGCAGCACTGGCATCGGTAATGAAATCCCAGAAGCCATACTCAAAATAGGGTATAGCTTCTTGCAACTTTGATGTTAGGCGTTTGAAGAAGCGGCGTTTTTGTTCGGGCGTTTCATCATCCACACTCTCAGCAATCAGACGATGCAGTTCTTCACGGAGTGTTTCTTTGCCGTAGTAGTTAAATGCCACTTGAACGGCAAAAAATGCCATTTCTTTCGGTCGTCTTTTACCAAGTAATCTGGAGAGAAATCCTCGTCGTGTCATTAGTCAGTAACACAGTTTTGAGTTATGAAGAAAATCCGCTGCGACTTCGTCCAAACGAGCCGAATCGCCCTGCACGAATGCCTGTAATGCGCCCTGTTGTAGAGGAGATGCGCGTTGAGACTCGACCGAACCCTGTTGGCTTTACGCGACCGACACCTGTAACAGCGCCTGTCGTGCGTCCTGAGAATATTGTTGGACGACGAACTGGCGTATAATTTGGGCGCGAAATCGTGCCCGGTGCCGCCAGACGGCGATAGTAGTCATAGTTGTAGCGCGGATAAAAAATGGGCGATGGCAAAAACATCGGATAGTAGAAGAAAAACCACGGTGCAAATCCAGGGAATCCACCGTAGTAATAAGTCTGATAGATCGACGCTCGCTGCTCTGTCGGAGCAGTATTTGCAGCTAATGAACTTGAATCGACAGCAGCTTTGGGCAACTCTGCCCCATTGAGGCTGCTCACATCACTTGTTAGTGGCTTAAAGTCCGAGAGTTTGATCATAGAGACCGCCAAGCCTTTTTCTCTGTAACTTGCAAAATCATCGTTGAGGTCATCTAATTCTTGTTCACGACTTTCATCAGGTGAGCAGTACAGCACGCTCTTGAAGCCAAGTTTTTCAAAGTTCTCGGCAGACGGGATTTTCGCCATATAGCGGTTATCGAACTTCGTTTCGGCATCGGTTGCTTCGTTGTACGGCGCCAGTCGATTGCTATCGAGTAAAAAAACTGCTGGAGCTTTTTCGGGACGCGTTTTTAGCTTTGTGCGAGACTTCTTCAGCAAAATAAAGCATTGCACCTAGCGTCTCTTGTGACGGCACCACCCCCAGCGGATGGGGCCAGTTATCAAAGCAAATGACAAGATGTGTAACATCAGCCAGTGCCGCTCCAAACGCCACAGCCTCTGCCCCTGCGATATCGACTACCAACGCCACGTTCTCAGGGTCTTTGCTCTGCTTGAGCAGTTCTTTCATACCTAAGCCCCGCGAATACGCAACTTGCATCGCCGGTGTGAAAATGGGCGACATCTGACCTCTCAGAGACGGCTGCGAAAGCGATTGCACTAAGGTGGTTACTACAAATGGTTTTAAGTCCGCACGTGAGGGCTCATACGCTTTGAGCAGCGTCTCAGGGTCTAAGTAGGCAGACCAACCCAGCGAGTTCAGGCTGTCTTGCGATGTTTTGCCGTTCAACACCAGGGGCTTATCTGGGGCGCCGACATTCCAGCCTTCTTGGCGCTGCAATTCGGTCGTATCCATACTCACCTCTTGCTCATCATCGATGTCGCATCCTTGAAAAATTCCACTGGCAGATAGAATTGCTGACAGTGCGGTCAGTTTGACAAGCCGTTTGTTGGCGTCGCGCCGTGAGAGCATTTCTCTCCACCACTCTGCGCCAAACTCTGGATGCTGTTCGTTTTGCATCACTTTACTCCGTCTAGTTTATGCTTGAATCAATAAATACAGCAGCGCAAGGTGTTGTGTAGTCCGTTGCCGTATGAGAGACGCGTGTATAAAATCCGCAGGCTTTACCGCCAATAAGATAGACACCAAAATTTGCAATTCCACCTCTTTTCAAACACTCTGCTTCAAAAAAACGCTGCGCCACCCAACGCTCTTTTATGGCTTGCTCTAAGGAAAGTTTCCACGAAGTTGGCGTTGTGAATTTTCCAATGATCACTTCTGCGCCTTCGCAGCCGTAGTCAGATTTCAGTACCCATTTCTCTTGTTCGCACAGCAAGGTCTCGATATCCATATCCACCAGCCGATGTGTTTCAGGAATGTACGCTTGAATTGCAGCTTGTGATTCAGGCGAAAACGCCGCACGATATTTCCACAGAAATGCCATTGTGAGTTTGTTCTGTGTCAGCACCGCCCCGAAAGGATTGAGCACGGATACTCGTCCTTCTTCTTCTGCTTCAAGCATCGCCAAAAGTTCGCGATGCATCGGATAAGGATCGGGATAGTCTTCTTCATCTAACCACACTGGTTCTCGTTCGCCCCACCAGTCGGTTTTGTAGTGGCGTATCGCAATATCAATCGGTTGAGAGAAAAGACACAGGGCGTTCTTTGTTTTGCGTAAATTCAATGGCGAACCCAAGACCACCGTAAAGCCGCGCCGTTCAAACCAACTTTTGTAGAGCAAAATCATTGAGAGATCTTCAGGCAAATCTGTTGGATAGATGATTCCGATTGTAGGTTTTTCTTTCGGCTCTCTGACATCGGCATGATACGCCGCCAGCAAGGCAGTGATGAAGGTGTCTTCAAAATTAGCATTTGGGTTACGGGCATGCGGGACGCGCTTGTGCAACAGGTCGTTGAGCAAGACTGCTTCTGCTTCACCGCTGGGCGTGTCGCTATTCATTTCGCAAATTTTGATGCCGCCACCGTGTTCCTCAAAGACATCAAGCCGCGCAATAAAGTGCCAACGCCCGCCAGATGTGAGCCACATTAATTTTTGGTATGGCGTCAGACCAAAGAATGTGTCAAGATAGTCGGGCTGTCGCCAGACCAGTTCTGCTAGTTCATCATAGACTTTACCGATTGCTTCTGCGGCAGTATAAAGCGCCTGTTGTTGAGTTTCTGAGATTAAAATTGGCTCAAGCAAAAAACGCTCTTCGCCATAGAGCCATGGGTCGCTTAGGATGTTGGTACGATAGAGCACTTCAGCAAAGGCTTGGTAAGCCTTGCCATAAGCGGGTGTGCCACGCACAAGCGTAGCAGGCAGCTGTGTGGCATCGAACTTAGATGTCGTCATCATCTTTGTGATAAAGCATCATGAAATCTTCTCTTCAAATCAAGCGCGTAATGAGCATTGCAGTAGCAATGTAGGCTGCTGCTTCAATTGCCCCCGCGGCGATATTGCGGTCTCGACCAATTTCCTCATCGAGTGTGCCGCCGTAGAGTGCAAAACTGCCGCCCACCAGCAAGCCTTGCACTAAAAATTGACGAATCGGATAGAATGCTACCACTACTATCATTGATTTTGCATAAGCCAGTAAGCCTGGCACATAGCCAATAAATTCACCTTTGATACCTTTCTGAACGGCAATCCCTATGCCAATCATCAAGCCAGAGTAACTTAGTGCTGCCGCAATGTTGCCGCTTGCCAGTTCTTTTGCGTCATCGTACGCTGTGAGAAATCGAAAGAGCCATGTTACAATAATCAGCGTGAGTTGTCCGATAAGAAAGAAGACGAGTGAGGCCAGCGCTGCGCCGCCTTCGGAGAGAGCAACTTCATTCTGCCCTGTATTTTCGCCTGACACCGCAGCGGCAATTACTGATGAAGTTGCAATAAAACGCGCAGCTGCCACGATTCCTACAGCGACATTGCCTTTCTGCACTTCTTGCACATAATCCACACCGTGAAAGAGCTTAAAGCCAAAAAGCGAGAGCAGTGTAAGCAGTATAATTCCGCTTATGCCCCAGAGTGCTACAAGACCTGCATCTACTAGCAAACTCTGATGTCCCTCACCCGACAATACTTCGCTCGTGATTTGCACCACACCAAATAAAAATCCCGATAAAGCAATTCCAATAGCCGTTTTGTCATCCTTCTTAATTACCTCTGTCATATTTGCCTTAAAGATGAACTGATTAACGAGGCGAGCAAGCACAAGCATCACCACCAAAGTGGCACTAATGAACAAAATGGAGTCCCAAGCCATATTTGTAAAGTTTCGTTGGTTTTTTGCAACGCAAACAAAAAAGATACATCAAATTAGCAATTCTTGCTAAGCCCCACCCCTACGAGGGTATCAGAAGATTAGCATAAGTTTGCCTAAAGCCATTTTTTGAAATAATTTTCGATATCTACGGACGTTGCAACGATTTAGGAGCAATTAAGCGTTTTAGTAGCGTTTTATCAACAAAAATTCGCCAAAAAAACGATGCTATCTATCGCTACAATTCTCATCGTGAGCTATCTCATCGGATCCATTCCGACGAGCATCATTTTGAGCAAGTGGCTGAAAGGGATTGACATTCGTGAGTATGGCAGTGGTAATGCAGGAGGCACGAATGCGTTTCGAGTTTTGGGCTGGAAAGCAGGTCTGTTTGTTACGCTTGTCGATATGTTCAAAGGCATTGTTGTAGTGCTGTGGGTAGTTGGCTTTTTTACTTACAACCAACTCGATAAGTTGCCTGAAATGAATAAAGTCGTGCTGCAACTTTTGGCAGGCACTGCTGCAGTGATTGGACACATTTACACGGTATTTGCGGATTTCAAGGGTGGCAAAGGTGTCAGCACCGCTGCGGGCATTATGTTTGGCATTGCACCTGTAACTATGGCTATCACTGTCGGGCTTTTTCTTGTGATTATGTTTGTCTCGCGCTATGTCTCGTTAGCCTCTATGCTGGCTGCAATCTGCTTTCCTATCATTGTTGCCTTGCGCAAGCATCTGGTTGGTGCTGACGGCATTGACTACGAAGTCAATCTTTTTGGGTCACCGCACTTCATTCACGATAGTTTGGATATCACCTTAATCGTCATTGGTAGTCTGATTGCCCTTGGCATTGTCTATACGCATCGTGCAAATATCCAGAGATTGCGGCTCGGTACAGAAAATCGTGTCAACTTTTTCTCGAAGCAAAAATAGCTTAAGCGCTATGCGTTGCGGCGACTGATGATGGCTTAGGCACATCGGCAGCGCCGCCCTTTGCCTTGATGAATCTGTCTTTGACCAACTGCCTGCTGCGTCTATCACGCTGTATGTTTTGGCGGGAAAAAGAACTGCAGTGGTGCGGCTTTGAATCGCTTCCAGACTGTACCTGCAAGTGCCCGTCCCTCTTTGAAATTTGCTCGCCGTGAACTTAGCGCCAATGAGAGTGAGAGCCCAAAACTGAACAGAAAGTTCATTGTACCAACAAGAAATACACTGAGTGAAATCATCGCAAAATCCCAAGCAGTCAATTGATCCCACAGTTGTGCGGCTGCCATTGCTGAACCGCCAGCAGCAATCGTAACATGACGAACATCCAATGGCAAGCCTGTGATGACCCCAAGAATCGGTACAAATCCTAAGGCAAAGCCTAAAAAGAGATTGCCCATCAATCCACCTAAATTATGCTCAAGATAGTCGCCGATGCGCGTCAGCCACGATGCTGGCAACCACCGTCGCCAAAAACGATGTTGCTGCACACGCAAGCCTAAATTTGAATACGCCACAAAGTTGTCGAAATAGCCTGATACAAAGCCACCTGCATAGAGAATGGCGCCGGTCAGCATCGCATACACCACTGTCAGGGATTTGAACGGATGAAATGCAGCAAGTGTGCTCAAGGCTTTTTCTTCATTAGCAATATGTGAACCTGAAATCCAATACCAGAGCCATGAGAGCGCAAAGGCTAATGGGATGACCACAATCAAATTGCCTAAGAAGGAAGCAAACTGACTGCGTGAGATTTTGGTAATCAGATCCGCTGCAGTCTCAAGGTTCAGTGTGTCAGTATCTTTAGAGTCAAGCGAGCGCGCCAGTGCCGAGGCGGTCATCGCTGGCTGCTTAGTTGCCAGAGAAAAGTGAAAGACTTGCATCGTGATAAAACTGCCTGCATAGTTGATGCTGTATAACAAGCCACTTAGCAATGGTGCAGCGCCAAGGTAGGCGATAAGAAACTTAACCCAGTTCGTGAAGGCGATGACAAACCCGCCGCCCATTGCCGCTAAGATAAACTCTTTGTACTCCTTGCGCGTCGTTGTAATGTAATGCTCACCTGTCCGACTCGTATGTTCAGCCACTTTGTAAGCCAGCAAACTTGTGTTCTCTCGGAAGTGTTCACCTAAGTCGCGCTGAAGGTTGATGTCGCGAATCAGATCCTTGAAAAAATTTGCAGCTAGCATAGCACGATTGGTGTGCTCAAAAGGAGAAATCAGACGCAAGAGTTTTCTCATGCGATTCATGGCACGCCGGATTCGATACAGTAGATAGACCTGCTGAATGCTCACACCTTTCGCCGCTTGATTTTCTCTCATGGTTTCCAGCAGCTCATGACATGCCACAATTGAGCTCAACGCGCGCTCATATTGCGCGGTGAGTTGTTTCTCCTCAATTTTGGTAGGCGAGATCAAAAACTTTTGATATAGTTCAATGTAATTGCCCACCTCTTGTCCCAAAAAGATAAACGGGGAACGCCCTGCGTCTAGCGCAGCCACACGCGCAAGCACTTCGGGCTCCAGCCCCATTGCTACAATACGGTGCGAGAGTATCAAGACCGATTCTGCGATTGCAGAAGACAGCGTACCAGAGGATGTGATTGCACCATCAGCATCCAGCAACTGCCACAACTCTACCAAAAGCGAACTAGGAATTACTTTCATCCACTGATAATCATCGCGGTTCGGGAAACACTCTTCCAAGAGATCTAACATTTCATTCGGGTCGGGCAGTGGCGGCAAAAGCTTTTCACCAATTCGCTTGAAGACTTCTGAGGTAAAACTTGCATGTACAGCAACTCCAACTTCGGTAAAGAGTCTCACATAGTTGTGCTTCTCAAGTAATCGGCGCAAATAATTTCGCGTCTGGAGGAGTGTCTCAGGCGAGGTGCGCAGCATATATTTCAAAACTTCCAGGCGCTTGATTACTTCTGATGTCGTTTCCTGACGCTGGGGGCGCAGCGCTTGAATTACATCATGCAGCCATTTTCCGCCGTCATCTACGGTCTCTTTCGGTATATTGGCTAAAACTTCTTCGATCTTGAGATGAATCGACGGTGATGTTTTGAGTAATGAGAGCATATTTCGTTAAAATTTTGAACATGGTTGCTTCAATCAAGAAAGCATCTGTCAGCTAGAGAGTGATCGGTAGCATGCTGTAACGCATAACTTGGAGCATCGGTTTCTAGCTCATAAGAATGCATTTACAAAAATACAAAACATCATTCTTGCTATGAGCATCTCCATTGCAGTTCTTGGGGCAGGTAGTTGGGGCTCCACTTTAGCGATTTTGCTTGCAGAAAAAGGTCATCAGGTTTTTCTTTGGGCACATCGCAAGGAATTTGCTGACGAGCTCAACGCCACACACGAAAACAAACGCTACCTGGCAGGTGTGCGCATCCCTGATACCATTGAGATTTCATCGGATATTCATCGTGCCACTGACGCCGATATGATCGTTGTCGCCACACCCTCTCAAGTGGTGCGCGAGACGCTTACGCATCTGAAGTCTTATCCTTTCAACCACGTCACTTTCGTTAATGTCTCCAAAGGTATCGAGCTGGGCACTGGCATGCGCATGTCGGAAGTAACACAGAGCACCTTACCGCAAGTGCCTCTCGAGCAGATTGCAGCGCTCTATGGACCAAGCCACGCTGAAGAAGTTAGCCGACATCAGCCGACCACGGTTGTTGCCGCAAGCATCAGTAAAGACACCGCACGCAAAGTGCAAGACGTATTCCGCACTACCATGTTTCGTGTTTATGCCAACTCCGATTTGGTCGGCGTAGAAATCGCTGGCTCAGTCAAAAACATCATGGCAATCGCCGCAGGTATCGCTGATGGCATTGGCTACGGCGACAACGCTAAAGCAGCGATTATTACACGCGGACTGGCTGAAGTTACACGGCTCGGGATGCGTCTCGGCGCAAAACCACTGACATTTTCCGGTCTTGCTGGCATTGGCGATTTGGTGGTTACCTGCTCAAGCAAACATAGTCGCAATCGCTATGTCGGTGAACAAATCGGCAAAGGCAAAACCTTAGAGCAAATTCAATCTGAAATGGTCATGATTGCAGAAGGCGTGCCTACAACGAAAGCTGTCTATGAACTCTCGCAAAAACTTGGCGTCGAGATGCCTATCACAACCGCTGTCTATGAAATGCTCTTTCTCAAAAAGGATCCAACTCAACTCGTCTATGAGCTTATGACACGTGAGCCCAAAGATGAACTCACTGAATCGCTTTAGGTGCGCTAATTCAAAATCTCCCAACTGATGCCGAAGCGAATCCCGCGCTGTTGCAATGGGAAAATTGGTGCACGAATTATAGACACTCCGGGCAAATTCTCCCACATCAAAAATGCTGTTGCGCTCCCAATTTTTGCCCAAACCTGAAAGTCTACACGCCCTAAGGCACCCTGCACACCAAATTGCAAGTTGTTATCGACAAGTTCAGTACCAGAGCGCTCGTATAAGTTGAAATAAAATAGCGTCTGACGCTCACTGTTGCGCAGCGATGCTGAGAAATCCGAAAAGGCAAAACCTGCAAACCCAATTTTGAGATCCAGTGCGCCGCGAAAGAGCTTGTCGTGAAAAAAAATACCGAAACTGCCATACAGGCGTGGCACATAGAAAATGCGGCTCGTCGTTGCATCACGTTCATCGGGCACGGGCTCAAAGATAAATGCAGCTTCGTAGTCATTATCTGGCGCTTGCACAATCGTGTAGTTGAGTACTGCTGTTGCATCCAGATATCCCTCGATTTTCCACAGTTTAGTTTTGAGACTGATGCCTACTCCTGTATAGGTCAAAGTCAGGTCGGTCAGTGAGCGAAATCGTGCGCGGTAAGCCAGCGTCGCTGTATCAATGCGTTGCAGTGTTTGCACAGCTACGAGCGGCGAAAAGACCTGATTATTCAGAAACGAGACACGCACACTGAGCAGACTATCGAGCAAGAGTGTGCTACCGGCTTCAAACTGCCGCACCAGTTCACTTTGCCACTGCAGAGAACCGCGTAGCTTGTCGTCGCGCGAGAAGACTTCTTGCAATGTCGGGAAGCGTGTTGTAAAGGAGACATTGAGAAAGCCGCCGATGCTGGAGTTAGGTAGCGGCAAAGGAAAGGCAATCTCGCCACCGAACCCGCTGTTCAGTGCTGTACCAATAAAGTCATTGCTGTTCGTGTTCGAAACAGAGAAGGTTTGCGAGCTTAGTGCGCCTCCAATTTCCAAATCTTGACCAAAGAGCAAATTCTCAATACGAATTTTGCCACCTGCATTGAGCTCGAGCGTTGCTGTTGTTGGCAGAAAGAGTGTATCGCCCGCTGCATTTTGCAGTGTATTCTGTGTGTTGAGCCTATCGAGCAAAACACTTGCTTTACCTTGCAAAGACAGAATCCAAAGCTGGAGCGATTGCTTAGCGCCAAGCGCAAAGCGTGTTGAATTTTCAAGGTCGGAAAAGGCTGGGAGCTGTTGCACGCTATCCGGCTTGGTTTTCACAAACTGTCGCTCAAAGCGTCCTACATACGCCCAAATCTTGAAGAGATTGAGAGAATCTTGCATAAAGGGTAGCGCCGTTTGAAACTCACCCTTGATGAGATTAAGAAACAAACCACGGCGCGTGAATTGATTGACAATGACTGCGTTACGCGAATCTAAGCGATCGATAAATCCAAGGCTTTGCGAGAGATCAATACCACCGAACGGCAGCATATTGACAGTGTGGTTCTCGAGTGCTAACATCGCAAAGGTGCGTGCAGAGAATTGGTAGCGCAAGCGCGCGCGAATGTAATTGCCCAGACTGTTTGAACCGAAGCGTTCTATGCCAAATGCATTAAGATTGGAATAATTGCCATCTGTACCTTCGTATTTATAGCCTGCGTAAAAATTGAGTCGGTCGGAAAGATTGATAGAAAATGTCGCGTCAAACTTGGTCGTTATGCCTGCAAATTGAAAGTATCGTGCTTTGACATAGCCTTTGAGTGCCGTCAGACGCTGCGTATGCGATTCTAATACCTGTGGGGCAGAAGATTCCGCAAGCGATCTATAGCCTGTAAAAAATGAGAGTCGTGAGAAGGCTTCGCTTGAAAGAAAATTGAACGGTGCAATGCGAGAGACAGGATCGTTAAGCAGCATCTCATCAAGCAGCACGTGTTGATGACGCATGCCCAAGCCACCATAAAGCAATTCATTGATTTGTCCGAACTCACTTTTGTCACGCAAATAAAAATGGGCTTGTTCAGAAAAAAAATCTTCAACGAAGCGGTGATACAGCATATCACGCGCCGAATCACGCACGAAGTATGGTGTTGAGAAAAGCGAAGGGGTCTCGTAGAATTTGTAAAACAGCTTGAGTGAATCCTGCGGCGACAGCGCTTTAGCTGGCAGACTTGGTGGCACTGCAGCAGTTGAATCACTTGACGGTAAGCGCACATCGCCTGTTAATGTATCAATCAAAGGCTTGCCTTGTGGGAGTAGCGGCTCGCTGGGCACGGTGTCGCGTGGCGCATAACAGACTTGAAGCACATCAGCGCTGGCATGCAACCTTAAACTCGAGTGGTGATTACTCTGCGCAAGAGATACCTCACCCAAAAAAGAGAACAGTAAAAGCGCGAAAATGGTTAGAGCTTGTAATTGTCTGAGCATTGAGCCTCTCGGCGTTTGCAAAACAGCAAATAGTTTGGCAATATAAGATATAGAGGCAAATTGCGCTGCAGGTTCCAACCTGTTCCATTTTCAATGCCCAGATTGCGTATGATACGCAAAGACGAAAAAGAAAGGCAACTAATTGGTAACTAATTGTATATCACTTACGAATTAATGCACATTAAGAGCAGACACTGACGGCTCACTCAAGTTTAGTTTCAATTCAAAGTTTTGTATTCTAAAAACAGAGCGGCACTTAACGCTACAAACAGAAGTGAGAAAGAGAGGAAAAATTTATGGCAAACAACTTCTTTGATTTTGACGATAACAACGACAAAGCTCGCGGTAAGGAAAAACCAAAATTTCCGACAGCAATCTGGTACGTCATGGCTATTCTCATCTTGATTGGCATTCAGGTTACTTTTTTCTGGTCGAATACCACGACAGAATTGCCATATAGTCAGTTTCGCAAAGAATTGGAACGCGGCAACGTAGAGTCTGTTAAGATTTCACCATCGCGCATCTGGGTGCATACCAAAGAGGAATTGGTGTTCAATAGCCCTGCTAATTCTCTTATGCGCGCACGCCCTGCAACCAAAGACTTCTATACGATTGCACCGATGATACTTGCAAATAGCGAGTTTGTCAAAGAGTTAGAGGACAAAGGCGTTAAGTATCAGTTTGTGCAAGATGGCAATTGGTTCACAGACATTCTGCAGTGGATTTTCCCCTTTGTGATCTTGCTGGGCATCTGGATGTTTGTCTTCCGCCGCATGAATCCCAATTCGCAAGTGATGAATATCGGCAAGAACAAAGCTGCACTCTACGAAGAGCCAACCGACGGTAACCGCATTACCTTCAAAGATGTGGCGGGCTTGGAAGAGGCTAAAGAAGAAGTGATGGAAATCGTTGATTTTCTGAAAGATCCAAAGAAGTTTACGAAACTTGGTGGCAAGTTACCCAAAGGCGTCTTGCTCGTCGGTCCGCCCGGTGCTGGCAAAACACTGATGGCAAAAGCCGTTGCTGGTGAAGCTGGTGTGCCGTTCTTTTCGCTCTCTGGCTCGGATTTTGTGGAGATGTTCGTTGGTGTAGGTGCCGCACGCGTGCGCGACCTTTTCCGCACCGCAAAAGAAAAAGCGCCATGTATCATCTTCATTGATGAAATCGATGCCGTCGGTCGCTCTCGTGGCAAGGGCATGATGATGGGTGTAAACGATGAGCGCGAAAACACACTTAACCAACTGCTCGTTGAAATGGATGGCTTTGCCACCGATAAAGGGGTCATTATCATGGCAGCCACAAACCGTCCCGATGTGCTCGACCCTGCCTTGCTGCGTCCTGGACGCTTTGACCGACAAATCGTCATAGATAAGCCTGACCTTAACGGTCGGATCGATATCTTCAAAGTGCATACGAAAAATATTCCTCTCGGAAAAGATGTGGATATTCGGACACTAGCTTCACAGACGCCTGGTTTTGCTGGCGCTGAGATTGCCAATGTCTGCAATGAAGCCGCGCTACTGGCCTCGCGTCGTGGTAAAGAAGCTGTAGAAATGATTGATTTTCAGGATGCCATTGAGCGTGTGATTGCTGGTTTAGAAAAGAAAAACAAAGTCATCAATCCGAAAGAGAAGAAAATTGTGGCGTATCATGAATCAGGTCATGCGATTGTCAGTTGGCTCTTACCGGGCAACGATCCGCCGCAAAAAGTTACTATTGTCCCACGTGGTGTCAGCGCGCTGGGCTACACGCTCAACACACCGCTTGAAGACCGTTATCTGATGACAAAGCAAGAACTCTTTGCACGCATCTGTGGTCTGCTTGGCGGACGTGTGTCAGAGGAAATTGTCTTCGGTGAAATCTCTACAGGCGCTCAAAACGACTTAGAGCGCGTAACAGATATTGCCTACAGCATGGTCGCCGTTTATGGCATGAGCGAAAAGTTAGGCTATCTCTCTTTTGCCGACACCAGTAATGCGTTCTTACAAGGTATTGGCATTGAGAAACGCTATGGCTCTGAAATCGCGCATTTGATTGATGCCGAAGTCAAACGCATTGTCGATGAAGCGCACGAGGCGACACGCAAACTGCTTATGGATAACCGCGATAAGTTGGAGAGAATGGCACAAGAGCTTTTGAAACGCGAAGTGCTCACTTACAAAGATATCGAAGATATTCTCGGCAAGCGTCCCAATTTAGACGATATGAACACCAACAAAGACCTTTCGCAAATTGCTGCTGCCGACGAAACGGTTGCTGTTGTTGTGGAGTCTTCAACCAACACGATGGCAGTTGAGGAACGTGCCGCGTTGGAAGCTGCTGTTGAGAAACTCAAAGCCAAGCGCGCGCATGAAAATTGAGCATTAGCTAAGAACATCAACGCACACATAACAATGCAAACACGCATTTATGCAATTGCCTCAGGCAGAGTACAAGGCGTCGGGTATCGCTGGTTTATTCAGCATCACGCTGAACAATTTGGTCTTTCTGGCTATGTGCGTAATCTGCCAGATGGTAGAGTCGAGATGGAATTGCAAGGTGAGAGTGCGATGGTTGAAGCGCTGTTGGAAAAAGCACGCATCGGTCCTTGGGCTGCACAGGTTAGCAGCTTGAAAGTGGAACCTCGTCCTGTACAAGCGCTCTTGCAACCAAACTTTGAGATTCGCCGTTGAAAAAAGTAACGGCTCTCGTAAACCGCTAATTGTGAAAGGAGTTAGACTATGACACGCACACAAAGTTTTATCATCGGCGTCGCCTCGTTCGCTGCGGGGGTCGCAATTGGACTGCTCTTTGCACCTAAGTCAGGCAAAGAATTACGCAAAGATATCAGCGATTCCGCCCAAAAATTACCTCATCTTTACGAGGACCTCAAGTTACCCAAACTCTCGTCCAGTGATGTCGAGCGCGACTTGATTAAGTAGCTCCTGCTACCGTCGCAAGATGTATTGCAGTTGCTCAGGATACTGCCGAAGCAGTCGCAAACGCTTCGGCAGTGTTACTGTCGCTTGAAGTGCACCAGTCGTATCTGCAACAATGTCGTTGTAATTGACCTGCACCATGATGTCTTCTGGTCGTAGCGCTTCCAAGTCGCTGACGGCACCACCAATTGTGAGTTTGAGTTTATTCGGAATCAATGTAACGGTTTGTACTGCGGGCGCACCGACCAGTTGTATCGGGACATCAACCAGTTCAATTTGAGCCAGTCTGTCAGCCGTGCCGCTTAGCATCACGCTACTTGGGGTGACAGAAAGATAAGGCGATAGATTATCGGCTAGCATTGCCCGCGTTGTGAAAGTCCCTTTCAAGTCCGTACTCTGCGGAATGACTTCCCAAAACTCAATTGGCTCTACTAGACTGGCAGCACCTGAGACTATCACGCTGTCTGGTTTCAAAGTGTAGTCAGTAATTACAAAGCCACTTGCTGGTACAATTGTTTGAGCGAGACGCAACGGCACTGTTTTCATCACTTTTTTCTCTAAGCTCACCATCAGTTGCGCGGGCTGCACTTCTAATACGGTCAGTGCTTCGGGCAGCGGCTTGATATACTGTGCTGCACTCGGCGTTGTCTCAATTACTAACATAGATTTTTGCAATTCATTTGCTAGATCAATTGTCCACTCTGCGCGCGTAAGATAAAACGCAAGAATTTTCCAGCCTTCACCTGAGACCTTTACATTTACTTGCTTAGGCAAGCCCGAACTTACAGCCTGAAGCGCACCTTCCATTTTGATACTTACAGGCAAGCTAAATGTGGCAACATACTGTTTCGACAGCGCTACAAAAAGCCACAGAGATATGGCAAAGAGCAATGAACCAAAGAAAGCAGGCACACGCGCCCAAACTTGCTTGACCATTTATAGCAAAGACTTCTTTAGTGGGGAGGATCGGATTGCTCGGCAACACCTAAGAAAGATACTGTGTGGGCTCTGAGGGATTCGAACCCCCGACCTACTGGGTGTAAACCAGTCGCTCTAACCAACTGAGCTAAAAGCCCGATTTCGCTCTGTCTCAAGAATGAAATATAAACTTAATGTTTTGTTTTTGCTTTGCAAAATACTTTGCTCACGCTACAATTGTCTGTACAAATTTCTGTTTTGGAAATTTAGCATAAAATGCATTACTTTAATTGTTTTAAAAATTGCAAAACCGCACAGCGTCGCCCGAAAGACGGTCGACTGAAAGGAATCATATGCACAAGGCCCTCCTAGAAGAACAAGTTGAATCTGTTGCGGCTCAACTCCCCGCATTACCTGCCAATGCCAAAGAATTTTTCATAAAATTCATGCCGATTTTTGTAATTGTCAGTCTAGTTTTCAGCGGACTTGCTTTGATTGGGCTGCTTGGACTTGGAGTATTCGTGATTTTCTCGCTTTCACTAGGTATCACCATCTTACTTAGTCTCTTACTCACCATCGCTCAAGTCGTTATAATGGCGCTTGCCCTGCCTGGGATCTTTGCTAGAAGACGCGACGGATGGGTATGGCTATATTATGCAGAACTTCTCTCTATCATAGTTAGCATTATCAGTATCAGCATCCTAGGTGCGCTAATTAGTCTGCTCTGGTTATATGTACTTTTTCAAGTGCGCGAGATGTACACAGAGTCAGGCGTAGCATAGGCGCGCATGGTCAAGTCTGTGCAGTAAGTTTTTTCTAACTCTTCATTATAGATGACTCAGCATTGGTGCACTAGCCTTACAGGGTTGTATTACTCTGATGCAGCTAAGTTAGCTTCTTGCATTGCGCGTTTTACATCTACACGCAGCAGCATAGCTAAGCCGATGAGAAAGAGCACAATGAGAGAAAGGATCCCGAAGCGCAAGCCGCCAAAAATTTGATTGGCTAAGCCAAACACCAAAAATCCAATCCATGATGTGCCCCGCTCCGAAATTTCGTAGAATGAAAAAATTCTGCTTCTTTGCCAGACGGAATCATCTGAGAGAAGAGACTTCGACTCAGGGCTTGTGAGCCGCCCAAGACGATAGCTACCACAGCAGCCATTAGCCAGAACTGCACTTCTGTTTGCAAAAAGCCATAGGCGTAAATTGTTGTGCTGCTCCATATTACCAGTGTAATCACGATACTTGCTTTTGCACCTATCCATCCTGCAAAGCGTCCGAAAGCGATGGCGCCGATGAAGGCTAAGAACTGGACCATTAAGATGACTTGAATCAAGGTCGAGGACTCCAATTTAAGTTCTTCTGCACCGAAGACGGAGGCTAAGGCAATTACAGTTTGAACACCATCGTTGTAGAAAAGATAAGCCAGCAAGAATTTGAGTGTTTCAGGCAATGAGCGAATATCACGCAGGGTCTTGCGCAGTTGTTTGAGGCTCACGCTGAGGTATGTTTCACCGTCAGGCAGCATGCGTCGTGCGCGTCGGGCACGCAAGCGTGCAAAGGTAATTTGCGCAAAGACTAACCACCAGATGCCCGCTGAAGCTAAGCAAAGACGCACTGCTAAATCTGTTGAAATGTTCAGTGCTTCTCGGAATGTAAAGAGCGCAAGGTTGAGCATGAGCAACACGCCACCGCCTAAGTAACCTAAACCCCAACCAAATGAAGAGACTCTATCGCGCTCTTCGGGACTTGCAATGTCGGGCAAATAGGCATTATAGAACACAATGCTTGCTCCAAAAGCCAGATTTGCAATAATGTAAAGCCCTGCGCCCAACCAGTGCAATCCTGATGAAAGAAAGAAAAACAGTATTGTTGCCAGCGCGCCGAGAGTACAGAAAAATTGCAAGAAAAATTTGCGCAAGTACGAATAATCAGCGATTGCACCTAAGAGCGGTAGAAACAGCACCTGTAAGATGACCGACACCGCCGTACAATACGCAAAGAAAGAATCATATTTAATGGGAATTGCCAAGAAATAAATCATTCCATCTGCATCTGCCACATCTTTGACAAGGTTAGTTAGATACGGTCCAAGAAATACGGTAACCACAGTAGCGCTGAAGGCACTGTTTGCCCAATCATACATTGCCCAACCAAAGATTTCATGCTTGTCATTTTGCAAAGTCGCTTGGGAGACGTTTGTAGGCTGACTCATAGATTTGAGCATGAAGTTTGCAACACAAGTTACAAATCATTTTGATTGCTAAAAAAATGCGTAGATTCATTGAACGAAAGAACTATGTGGCAAAGCGACCAAGATTTTAAGTATCGCCAGAAGCGCGCAGCGATGGTTGAATCGCTGCGACAAGCAGGGATTACAAACGAGCGCGTGCTCAATGCATTTCGTGCAGTCAAGCGCCATCTGTTCTTGGATTCTGCACTCTGGGATAGCGCCTACGACGATACCCCACTGCCGATTGGACAAGGTCAAACCATCTCCCAGCCTTTCACTGTGGCATACATGACGCAACTTATCGCGCAGCATTATCCTGCAGGTAAGAAAGTCTTGGAAATCGGCACAGGGTCAGGTTATCAAGCTGCAATTCTCTATGAACTTGGTTATCGCGTCTATACCATTGAGCGTATTTCTGAACTCTACGAGAGAGCCAAACGCATTTTTGAAGCCTTAAGTCTCAAGGTAATGACACGCTTAGGTGATGGAACTTTGGGCTGGCCCTCAGCTGCTCCGTTTGATGCTATTCTCGTAACAGCTGGCTCACCTGATGTACCGTCTTCGCTTTTGGAGCAACTTGCTGATGATGGGCGCTTAATTATTCCTATCGGGAGTGCAACTAAACAAAAAATGAGCCTCTTTCACCGTCAAGGCAATACCATTTACGAAACGCATCTGTATGACTTTGCTTTTGTGCCGCTTATCGGCAAAGAAGGTTGGAGTGAGACATAAACCCCAAGCCGTGCGAAAAAGAAAATCTCGTTTTGCCTTGCTGCACAGACTTACCCCAGAATAACGCGTACGGTATTGATGATGTAGTGCAAGGCTTGTTCAACGGCATCTGTGCGCTCATGACGCACGATGATAAAGCCTTCACCTTCGTAAGTGCCAGTGGGCACTGCGTTGAACTGTGGCACTTGCATATCGGTGATGAGCGTTCCATACTCACGCATGACGTCGTCTAAGCCAATGACAGTTTTTACTACGCCATACCCCTGACCACGTAGAAAAGCAACGCCGCTGGCGTATCGCTGTGTCGGCACCGAGAATTGATCATAGACCATCAGGCGCACCCACTCTTCATAGAGGTTGCAGTCAAACGCCCGAGAGTGAAGTGTCAGAATCTGTGCACCGGGCGGACGCACTCCGACTTCAGAAATTGCCACACTGCCATTGCTGCGCCTAAACCATTCCAAGTGCGAAATTCCAGTGCCGAGTCCTAAGCAAGCCAGCGCTGCTGCACCACTTTGGCAAATGTCGTGATACTTTTCGCTTTCGGCATCACGTGGCACCACAATGCGCCATTGAATCCATGGGTTTTGCATCACATCTAAGGCATTAGGCAAATAGCGCGAAACAGATTGCCAGATGGCTTTGCCATGGTGCATCACCGTTTCAAGTGAGTGTTCTTGGCCTGTGATGAACTCTTCAGCAATGGCCTCATTTTGCTTACTTGGGTTGAGTTGTGCAAGTGCTGCATCAAGTTCAGCGTAGGTTTCTATGCGGAATGTAGAGGCTGAGCCCGCACCGCGTAGTGGCTTGAGAATGAGCGGGAAGCCTACTTGCTCTGCAAAATCGTATGCCTCACGCCTTGAGTGCAACTGCCGAAATCGTGCACAAGGAATCTGATGGGCATGAAAGCACCGCTTCATCTCGGCTTTATCGCGGAAATTGCGTGCTACCTGTGTGCCTACGCCCGCAATACCAAGCTTTTCGCGAATCCATGCCAGTGGCTCCTGAGCTTGTTCATTTGAGGAAAAAATGGTGTCAATCTTGCCGAAGTAAAGACGCATTTTTTCAGCTGCATAGAGTAGTTCATCTGTATCAACAAGTGAGTGTGTTTTCCAGTGCGCTGCAAGGTGTGCGCGAATGTGGACTGGCAATTGCTCTTGTGCAAAGGCACTAATTAACCCCAGTGAAATATCCGGGAACTTCGTAAATGCATCCAGTGTCGCTAATGTACTGGCATTGCATAGCGGCGCAACGAAGATAACAATCGGCATGTCTGTTGATAGAAATCAGTAAAGTTGTAAAAGACAAAAAATACGCTGTCGCTGATTATTTTAGTTGAATTTAGCTGTTACTTTTTACAAACTTGCAGCAAGTGCCAAAAACATACTGGTGCGCGCCCCGAACTGGCTTGGCGATCTTGTTATGAGTCTTGGATTTTTCTACAAACTGCGCCATGCCTTTCCAGATGCCACCATCGAGGTGATTGCCAAAGCTGAGATTGCCGACCTTTTGGAGCTCGTGCCGCAGCTTTCACGTGTTCATCCGTTTTCTAAGAAAACCTACCGTGGTCTTGCTGGGCTTTATCGCTTTGCCTCACGCTTTGCTGAAGTTGACCTTTATTTTTCGCTGCCCGATTCTTTTTCATCAGCAGCAATGGGCTTTTTTGCTAGAGCCAAACGCCGCATTGGATTCCGTGGTGACTGGCGCAACCTGCTGCTCACTGATGCCCTGCACAAACCCAAGCATCTGCATCGTAGCGAAGAATATGCCTTGTTGCTCTCAGCCTTTCTTACAGAGCCTACCACCGCCCTTTCAGTACAATTAACGCCGCCACCTGATACTTTGCTTACTGCGTTTGCATCGCGCTCGAAAATTGTCTTAAATCTCAATTCAGAAAGTCCCTCGAAAGTTGTGCCGCTGCGCAAGGGTGTAGAGATTGCAGAAGGCTTGCTTCGCTGTGTGCCAGATGCGATGCTCGTGCTAACAGGTTCCCCAAAAGAGCGCCAGTATGCTGAAACTTTTACCACAATGCTCTCTGAGCCGAAGCGCGTGATAAACTTAGCAGGGAAAACCACCGTCAAGATGCTTGCAGGTGTTCTGGCAGCGGTGCATGTAGTTATTTCAACAGATTCAGGCACGGCACATTTAGCCAATGCAGTCGGCACGCCTACACTGGTGCTCTATGGCGCAGGTGATGAGCGCAATACATCGCCCTACCATCGTGAAAACTCCTTTGGCTTTCGCGTGCAAGGCTTGGACTGCGCACCGTGTATCTCGACCACGTGCAAGTTTGGCGAACCCAAATGCTTAGCGCAGATGCCATCTGCTGACATTGTCCAAAAAGCAGTATCGCTCCTGCAAACACTTGGTGTAACTGCTCGTGCTTTTCGCAGCTAAAAACTCCGTGCTGCTGCGCTTCCGGCTTGCTCTGCTGTAGATTGATCTCTTCGCAACTTTTTTCAGCACACTTGGAATTTTACACTACGCGTTTTATGTTTGGCACATAGCAAGGCAAAAGACACGCTGCAACACCGCAGAGAGCAAAGAAAAGTAATAGTAAGTAGTAGTAAGTAGTACTCAACCTTTCAACATTTGAAGTTGTATGAGTAGTATTGCCTTGTCCACATTGCCGAAAGCTGCAGTTACTCGCCTGCAAAAAGTCTTTCCAATTTCCTTTGAACTGCATCGTCCCATCAAAGTTGTGCTGCTTCTTTCTGCTGTGATGCACTTTGCGGAGTTTGTCATCTCTGTTTTCTTTTTCAACTATGCAGCAGCGCCATACTTTGTGCCACCTATTCCAACACTGATCGATGGCAGCGACAGTTTTCTTTATGCACATTCTATCATTCGTCAGTATGGTTTTTTGTGGTTCAGTTGGCGCTTGTTGCCGCATTTTTGATTAGTGAGCCTGCTCGCTATGCGCCATTTATCCATGTACTTGCGCTGGCTCGCCTGCTCATGGCAGCATTAGGGATTTATGCTTACACGCTTGATGCACTCTCTTTGTGGCAGTTCTTGCCTTCACTCATCCTGAATGTTGGATTAGCTCTCATGCTGTGGCGTCTTGCACCTGCTTCCTTGCCTTTGCTTAGTAGGCACGAAGCGTTACAGCCGTGGCGTACGCAAACTCTGCTTGGCTTATCACTTTCCCCAATTGTGCGCTGGCGTGCGCTGCAATTTCTATGCATTATAGCTGGCGGACTTTGGATACTCTGGGGATTTGGCTCTACGGTGCTCTGGGAAATCGGTGTTGCTAACATTAGCAGCGATAGTGTAACTGAACAAAATTTGCTGCAAGCCATGCAAGCTAATCATGTTGTTCGCAATCAGCAAGGTCTGATGTTGTTCAGTATCGGACTTATCACAGCACTGGCGGCGCATCATCCGCTCTCGTACTACAAAATCATTGACTTCATTTTAGCCCAGCAGGTTATCAATGCTTTCAGTGCCGGCGTCGAGCTCGGCTTTGGCGCCATTTTACTGCCGCAATTTCTCACGGTTTTCTCTGTGCAAGTCTTCACATTCGGCTTGTTTTATGTGCTGCGTCCGAACTCAACGCATGTGCAAGATGAAACTGATACGATAGGCGAAGAAGCCATGGAGTGCCACAGATGAGACGAAGTGTTGTGTCGGAAGCCGAAGCCAGAGCCTTGCGTCGACAGCGTCGTGCCGTGCAATTTGTATTTGTGGCGTTCAACTTGATACTGATTGATAGCCGTCTGCCAAGCCTTGTGTGGACGGTGATTGGTGGTGTGTTCTGGTTAGCGGTAATCGTCATTACTATCACGAATGGGCCAATTGTCTGCAGTTGGGTGTGCTGGTTAGGTGCAGCTCAAGATTGGGCAGAGCCCTTAGCGAAGCGACGCTGGAAAGCTAATCCGAATTTTTGGCGCCCTTTTGTCTTGATTGTTGCCGTGCTCTGGGCTCCTGTCTCTTGGCTACTACGTCCTGAGACGATGCAGTCCTTGATTGCGCCATTCGGCATTGATTACACGAATCTTAACGCACACATTTTACAAGCCGCGTTTTTTCTCACGGTTGGCGCATCGGTGATGATATTGGGCAAACGCGGTGCATGCGTCTGCTTCTGCCCTTTGTTGCTTGTGGCACGTATATCGCGTCTAAAGAACTGGTTTGAGTCCCTGCAGCTGCATCGCTGGTTGGGCAAACCGATTGTCGCAAACGAGACGCCCGTTCAGCGCAGTGTTTGAGCATTAGAGGAGAGTTTTTTCTTGTTCTTTTGTTTTCATCAACATTCTAAACTTATGGAGGATAAAGTAGTATGAATCGAGACACCAAAATCAAAGTGCTTTCAGGGATGATGTGGTTGCTAGCGGCGTGGGAATTTCTCAACGCGCTGGGCTCAACCATCTTTCTCAATTGGGGCGCTGCGCTCTATGGCTGGCAAGACTACGCCAACAGCGCACAGTCGGCAATTGTGTTCCATCAATATGGAATGCTGCTATATGTGCTGGCGGTTGCTTACGCCATCATTGCGACCGACGTTGTCAAGTATGAAAAGATGCTGTGGATTGTCGTCGTGGAGCAAGTCGTTGGCGCCATCACCTCAACTGTAGAGGTGCTCAACGCGCAGCAAATTATCAGCTGGTCCAACTTTGCGCTGGTGCATACGCCACAGGCCATCATTGTTGCCTTGCTGTGGTTCTTGCGTCCCTCTGCATCGTCTAACACGCAAGGGCAGCCAATGCCTGCTGCAAACTAATGCCCTGTTGAGTCTCCCTTATTCTGTAAAGCCCGATGAGTGTATCGGGCTTTTTTATTGCAAAGTTTTATACTTCACTTACACAGAAAATCGACCATATCGACTTTTTGGTCAACACAAACTCTCCCCAAACCCTAATGACTTTTGATACCTTGACTTCAAGCATGCAGCGCAGTCTGCACAAAGAATTTTTGTCAAGTAAAGTAGTAAGGAGTGTAGTTATGCCCGCACTTATTGAATCCTCGAGCAAGCCAATTCTCGACAAACAAGTTACACAAGCACATTTCAAGACCATGGATGGCAATGAAGCCGTGGCGTATGTAGCTTACCGTACAAATGAAGTGATTGCAATTTATCCGATCACACCTGCTTCTCCGATGGGTGAATTTTCAGATGAATGGGCAAGCCATCACATCAAAAATATCTGGGGGAGTGTGCCGACGGTTGTAGAAATGCAATCGGAAGGCGGTGCAGCTGGTACCATTCATGGTGCCCTGCAAACAGGGGCACTTTCAACAACCTTCACGGCGTCGCAAGGGCTGCTGCTCATGATTCCGAATATGTATAAAATTGCAGGTGAACTGACGCCATTTGTGCTGCATGTGGCGGCTCGCTCACTTGCAACGCAAGCCCTTTCTATCTTTGGCGATCACTCCGATGTTATGGCTGCACGAGCCACAGGGTTTGCGATGCTCTGTTCCGCCTCCGTGCAAGAAGCACATGATTTTGCGCTTATTGCTCAAGCCGCTACACTCGAATCGCGCGTGCCTATTCTGCATTTCTTTGATGGCTTTCGCACTTCGCATGAGGTTGAAAAAATTCAGGTGCTCAGTGAGCAAGAGATGCGCGCCATGATAGATGATGAACTTATTGCTGCACATCGTGCACGCCGGCTTGCCCCTGAACATCCTGTCATTCGTGGCACTGCGCAAAACCCTGATGTCTATTTCCAAGCACGAGAAAGCGCAAATCCGTTTTACTTAGCTTGCCCAAGCATCGTGCAGCGTGCTATGGATAAATTCGCCGCGCTTACCGGTCGCCAATACAAACTCTTTGAATACTACGGCGCACCCGATGCCGAACAAGTTATTGTTACAATGGGCTCAAGTGTGGAGACCGTGCAAGAGACGATTGATTATCTCAATGCGCGTGGTGAAAAGTATGGCATGATAGCGGTACATCTTTATCGTCCATTTAGCGTGAAAGATTTTATTGCGGCACTGCCCACCACCGTTCAATCTATTGCTGTGCTTGACCGCACCAAAGAAGCTGGCGCCTCTGGCGAGCCGCTCTATCTCGATGTGGTTAGCGCCCTCTATGAAGGGTTGAATCAAGCCGAGAACTGGCTGCGCGCCATGCCAAGAGTCGTTGGCGGGCGCTACGGTCTTTCTTCTAAGGAATTTACACCTGCTATGGTAAAAGCGGTGTTTGAAAATCTGAAAAGCGAGCATCCTAAAAATCATTTCACGGTTGGCATTAACGATGATGTGACGCACACGAGCCTCAGCTACGATGAAAACTTCTCTATCGAACCTGATTCAGTTGTGCGCGCCGTCTTCTACGGGCTTGGTTCAGATGGCACCGTGAGTGCAAACAAGAATACCATTAAAATTATCGGCGAAAATACGTCGCACTACGCACAAGGCTATTTCGTCTATGATTCAAAGAAATCTGGGTCTATGACCGTCTCGCATCTACGTTTCGGTGAAAAGCCGATTCGTTCGTCTTACCTTATTAGCCGCGCCAATTTTCTTGCCTGTCATCAATGGACATTTTTGGAGCGGTACGACATGCTGAAACTGCTGGTTAAAGGCGGTGTATTCTTGCTCAACGCACCTTATCCCAAAGATAAGGTATGGGACAAATTGCCGCGTAAGGTGCAAGAAGAATTGATTGAAAAAGAAGTCAGATTCTATGTGATTGATGCCTACAAGGTCGCGCGTGAAAATGGTATGGCTGGACGTATCAACACCGTGATGCAAACCTGCTTCTTTGCGATTTCAGGGGTCTTGCCAAAAGAGGAAGCCATTGAACAAATCAAAGCGGCGGTACGCACGAGCTACCGTAAGAAAGGCGCTGAAGTGGTCGAGAAAAATATCGCTGCTATCGACGATACACTGGCGCATCTGTATGAAATTCCATTACCTGAAAAAGCAACCAGCACGATTGAGATGCGTCCGCCCGTTACGCCTGATGCCCCAAGGTTTGTTGCTGAGGTGCTCGGAAAAATCATTTTAGGCGAAGGTGATTCGTTGCCGGTTAGCCAGTTACCGGCTGACGGAACCTATCCTGTCGGTTCAGCGCGCTATGAAAAGCGCAATCTTGCTCAAGAGATTCCGGTGTGGGATTTTGACCTATGCATTCAATGCGGCAAGTGCGCAATGATTTGCCCGCATGCGGCTATTCGCATTAAAGCCTATGCGCCAGAAATTTTAGAAAACGCGCCACCAACTTTTAAGTCAACACAAGGCAAAGACCGCTCATGGCAAGGGTTGAACTACACGATTCAAGTTGCACCTGAAGATTGCACTGGGTGCACACTCTGCGCCGAAATTTGCCCTGCTCGCAGCAAGACCGACCCGACACACAAAGCGCTTGACATGAAACCGCAAGAGCCGCTACGTGAGCAAGAAAAAGCAAACTGGGAGTTTTTCCTCTCAATTCCAGAGTATGATCGGCGCAGAATCAATGTAACTGCAATCAAGCAGCAACAACTTCAAGAACCGCTCTTTGAGTTTTCTGGTGCATGCGCTGGCTGCGGCGAGACACCTTACTTGAAATTGCTCACGCAACTCTTCGGTGATCGTGCGCTGGTTGCTAATGCCACAGGCTGCTCGTCTATCTTTGGTGGCAATTTGCCGACCACACCTTGGTCGCACAACAAAGACGGCTATGGCACAGCTTGGGCGAATTCACTCTTTGAAGATAATGCAGAATTTGGGCTTGGCTTCCGCATCTCTATTGATAAGCAGCGTGAGTATGCCGCTGAACTGCTTAAACAACTGGCTTCGCATCTCGGTGATGATCTTGTCAGTCAAATTCTGAATGCGTCGCAGAAAACCGAAGCGGATATTTACGACCAACGCGAGCGCATCGCTCATCTCAAAACAAAGTTGCGTGAGCTAAACCTGCCCGAAGCCCGTGCCTTACTCTCCGTTGCAGATATGCTGGTGAAAAAATCCGTGTGGATTGTCGGCGGCGATGGTTGGGCGTATGACATCGGCTATGGCGGTTTAGATCATGTGCTGGCAAGTGGCAGGAATGTCAATATCCTTGTTTTAGACACAGAAGTGTATTCTAACACGGGCGGACAAGCCTCGAAAGCTACACCGCGCGGTGCCGTCGCAAAATTTGCCTCAGGCGGGAAGCCCTCTCGCAAGAAAGATTTGGGACTGATTGCCATGACGTACGAAAACGTCTATGTTGCCAGCGTCGCCATGGGAGCAAGAGATGAACAAACGCTACGCGCCTTTTTGGAAGCTGAAGCGTTTGATGGCGTCTCTCTCATCATCGCTTACTCGCATTGCATTGCACATGGCATTGAGATGTCAGAGGCACTCACACATCAGCGTGCGATGGTTGATTCTGGTGAGTGGCTGCTTTATCGCTACAATCCTGAACTCATCGCTAAAGGCGAAAATCCGCTCAAACTCGACAGCAAAGCGCCGAAAATTTCAGTCAAAGAATTTTTGCAGTTGGAGAATCGCTTCAAAGTTCTGGAAAAACACATCCAGAAGAAGCTGCACGGCTTTTTGCTGAAGCCGAGCATGATGCCAAAACACGCTATCACCTGTATGAATTCTTGGCGTCACGCAAGTTCACCGCAAATGGCTCAAATGGTGTGAGCACGCCATAAAGCAAATGGAAATTCAGAGTGCTAAGACTGTCCGCATCATCGCATGCAGCATCCCCCACCTCTGTTTTTTCCTAAAGTCGTGTCCAGAATTAGCAAAGAGCATCTCCCTCTTACGCTAATTTTTTCATACGCCACGCCTTCTTATTTGCTTTGATTTACGCACCAACTGGGTTTGTTTTATTGCCCTAAAACTCTTTTCTTTCTTTACTCGCGTTTTAACCCAACTCAGAGGAGGCAAAATCATGTCTATGCAGGTTCTCTCGCGTGTAAGTGTTTCGCCTGAAACCGTGCATCACACACTAGCGCAAACTATGATTATTGATGGTCTTGATGTCGTCCTAGACTTAGAACAAAGCCAGGGCTCACGCTTGTATGATGCGCGCAGCAAACGCTATCTGTTGGATTTTTTCACCTTTGTCGCGTCTGCACCTGTTGGGGCAAATCATCCCAAGATTTGGAACGATAAAGCCTTCCTAAACAAACTTCTTTACGCTGCCATTGTCAATCCATCTAATTCTGACATTTATTCTGTCGAGATGGCGGAGTTTGTCGAGACCTTCAGACAACTGGCGATGCCCGCCAGCATGAAGCATGTGTTCTGGATTGCAGGTGGCGCTCTTGCTGTCGAGAATGCTCTCAAAGCGGCTTTTGACTGGAAAGTCAAAAAGAATTTTCGCAAGGGCTATAAGTCGGAACGCGGTCATCATGTTATTTACTTCAAAGAGGCATTCCATGGTCGGAGTGGCTATACGCTTTCGCTTACCAATACCGACCCTGTGAAAACCGAGCTCTTTCCAAAATTTGCTTGGACCTGCATTGCAAATCCGAAAGTAACATTCCCGCTCACGGATGAGCGTCTTGCTGAACTTGAACGCAAGGAGCGTGATGCGATTGAGCAGATGAAACAAGCCTTCCTTGATCACAAAGATGATATAGCGGCTGTCATCATTGAGCCTATTCAAGGTGAAGGTGGCGACAATCATTTCCGACGCGAATTCTTCCAAGCCTTGCGTGTGCTTTCGCTTGAAAACGACGCCATGCTCATTTTTGATGAGGTGCAAACAGGTCTTGGTCTCACAGGCACAATGTGGGCTGCCGAGCAAGTGCTTGCGAACCCTGTCGCTGAGCCCTGCAAATTGCCCGAAAATATCACCTGCAACTTTCGTAATGAAGGCGGGTGCACTGTACATGAAGATTTATGCTTGCCCGATATGATTGCCTTTGGCAAGAAAACGCAGGTATGCGGTTTTATGGCAAGCTCTCGCATTGATGATATTGAAGACAATGTCTTTCGCGTACCGAGCCGCATCAATTCCACTTGGGGCGGCAATTTGGTCGATATGCTCCGATGCAAAAAGTATCTTGAAATCATTGAAGAAGAACGGCTGCTTGAGAATGTTCGCCTCGTTGGTACAGCACTCTTAGGTGAAATTCAATTGCTTGCAGAAGATTTCATAGGCATTGTAACAAACCCACGCGGGAAAGGGCTCATGTGTGCTTTTGACTTGCGCACTAAATCGGAGCGAGATGCTTTTATCAAGCGTGTGCAGCAAAATGGTTTGCTTATGCTGGGCTGTGGAGAACGCAGCGTACGATTCCGCCCACCATTGAATCTTTCTATGGAAGAGATGAGTGAAGGGATGAGTATCATTCGCCAAACTCTGAAAGACATGCTGTTCTAAGCTGAACTTGTTAGCGCTGCATCCGTGCCCAAAACATTAGCGTTGAGTACATGTCAGAGCTTTGCAGTGCGCAGGATTGCAACTTCTTGCACGCTGTTTTCATTTAGCTGTTTTCATTTAGATAAGGCAAGAAAAATTTTGATAAAAAGCGGTGTCAGCAGCGCTGTAAAAATACCGCACAGAGAAAGTGCAAGACCAGCGAATGCACCCTCGATATCACCCTCTTCCATTGCGCGCGCTGTACCAATCCCGTGCGCCGCTGCGCCCATGGCTAAGCCGATTGCGCGCCTGCTCTGAATACGCAACAATTTCAGAAATGGCAAGCCAATCGCACCGCCAAGTACCCCCGTTGCCACAGAGAACGCTGCCGCTAACGCCGAAAATCCGCCCAGTTTTTCTGTAATCGCAAGAGCGATGGGCGCAGTTGCTGATTTTGGGGCAATTGTAACCACCAAAGTTTGACTTGCTCCAAGCCCCGCTGCAAGCCCCGCTGCTGTCAAGATGCCCACTGCACTACCAGCTAAAATGGCTAACAGGATACTTTTGCCTTGTGCTTTGATGTCGGAAAGTCGCTCATAGAGTGGTACAGCCAGTGCCACTACTGCAGGTGCTAAGAAAAACGAAATGAATTCCCCGCCGCGCATGTAGGTCTCGTAACTTACCCCTGAGAGACTTAGCCATGCAATCAGCACTGCAATGGAGATGAGCACTGGGTTGAAGAGCAAAAACTTTGTGCGACCGTAGAGCCACTGTGCCACGACAAACACCAACAGTGTCAGCGCAATAAAGAAAATCCTTGATGTAAAGAGCGAACTGAGTTCTTGCATAGCTTTCTCCTTCTGTTCAAGGTGTGGAACGATTGTTTTCTAATCGCTCTTGCACCAGCGCCACTGTTGCCATTACAGCAAATGTGCTGAGCACCCACGCCACCAGCATCGCCACAGCGTGATATTGAAGCGCATCCACATAGAGCATGAGTCCAACGCCCGGGGGCACAAAAAACAGTGAGAGATTTTTGAGCAAAATATCTGACGCCGATTTTATCCAATCCAGTTTGATGACACCCACCTGTAAGCAAAGCAGCAGCAGGAGCAAACCAATTACACTACCGGGCAGCGGCAGTGACAGGACACGCACCACACTCTCGCTGAAGAGCAGCAAAAGAAAAATAATTGCAAAGCCTTGTATTAGCATGATTTTTTGAGGTTTAAAGTTGGTGATTGATGATAATGTTGTGTCGTACAATTCAAAACGGGTTTTGTAGATTTGCTACTCAGAAGCGCATCAATCAACATCGATCCCATCACAAAAAATTTATGCCTATTAAGTTCGGTACCGACGGCTGGCGCGGCATTATCGCCAAAGATTTCACTTTTGCAAATTTGAAATCTGCGGCGCTAGCTGCAGCACGTTACTTCAAAAGTCATCCTAATGCCGCAAACGGTGTGTGTGTGGGCTATGACACACGATTTTTATCGGAGCAATTTGCACGATATGTCGCTGAAACTTTCTCAGCACAGCAGCTAAAAGTCTTTCTTGCTCATTCTTTTACACCCACGCCAGCAGTCTCGCTCTTTGTGCGCGATAAGCACCTTGCAGGGGGCATCGTCATCACTGCCTCGCACAATCCGCCAGCGTACAACGGCTTCAAAGTAAAAGCTGAATACGGCGGTTCTGCACACCCTGAAACTATTGCCGTCATTGAAGCGCATTTGCAACATGCCACCACCATTCCGTGTGGGCAGCCGAACAGTACGCTCATTGAACTTGCCGACATTACAGGCTACTACCGCAACTATCTTGCTTCTGAACTCAACCTGCAAGCTATTGCGCAGTCAGGGCTCCGTATTGCACACAATGCGATGTATGGTGCTGGTCAAGGTTTAGTCTCTGCACTCTTGTCACAGAGCCATGTCGTAGCGTATCACTGCACTATAAACCCAACTTTTGACGGCATCAATCCTGAGCCGATACCAAACTACCTTCAAGATTTTATGGCGTTCTACAAGCAATCGGGGTGCGATATTGCCATCATCACCGATGGCGACGCTGATAGAATCGGTATGCTCGATGAGCATGGTCGCTATGTAGATTCACACAAAATTTTTCCATTCTGCTCAAATATCTTGTTGAGCAAAAAGGCATGCGCGGTGAAGTTGCGCGCACCTATGCGCTCACGGAAGTCATCAATAAAATTTGTGCAAAGCATGGACTTTTGGTGCACAACTTGCCTATTGGCTTCAAGCATGTGGGCAAGCTGATGACCACACGCGATATTCTCATCGGCGGCGAAGAGTCGGGTGGCATTGGTGTTACAGCACACTTGCCTGAACGCGATGGCACTTACATCGGCTTGCTCATGGCAGAAGTTATGGTTTTGCGCCAAAAAAAACTCTCTGCACTCGTTGATGAACTCTATCAAGAATATGGCTATTTTACGTATGACCGCATTGATGCAAAGCTCAGTGATGCTGAAAAAGCTACGCTCATGCGTCAAGCATCGGCTGGCACGTTTAGCCACATTGCGGGCATGCCTGTGGTAAAATTTGAAAATCTTGATGGATATAAGTATTTCTTTGAAGGTGGCTGGCTACTTATTCGTCCCAGCGGCACAGAGCCCATTGTGCGTCTTTATTGCGAAGCAGATTCCGAAGAGAAAGTTGAGAAGGCATTAGCGTTTGCACAGTCGCTGGCTCATTCTTAAGATTAAACCCGCGGCTCTGAATTTCAGCAGCGCACACACCATGCTACAAGATTCCAGCCATAGCAAAGCCCATGAAAACAGCTTGGACTTTCCACGCAAATTCAAGTATTTTTATGCTTTTAATCTGTAAAGCTAGACTCAACCTTGAATCAAATTCTCAAAGCGATGTGCAGATTTGCAATTTATCGTGGTAAGCCTATTACGCTGAAAAAGCTCATTTTTGAGCCGCCGCACAATTTCGTTGAGCAATCGCGTCAACCGCGGGAAATGATTATTACACCTATCAATGTCGATGGCTACGGTTTGGCTTGGTATAACCTTGAAGTGCATCCCGAACCTGCGGTGATTACATCAGAAAAGCCCTTCTGGCACGACATCAACATCGCACGCATTTCTGACAAGATTATCTCGGATAACATTTTTGTTCATGTGCGTGCTGCGTCGCCGGGACTGCTGGTGCATCAAGCTAATTCGCATCCTTTTCAGTGGAAAAATCAAATTTTTATGCATAACGGGGTCATTAGCGATTTCAAAAAAGCCATGATGCGCGCCATTCGCCAGCAAATCTCTGACCCTTACTACTCACACCTCTTAGGCACAACCGATTCAGAGCACATTTTTCATCTCTATCTTTCCATTCGTGATGAACAGCCTTCTCTCATGATGGCAGAAGCCATGCTCGAGACCATTGCTCGACTTAATACCCTAGCCGAAAAACATGGCTCCGACCTTATCTTGAATATGGCACTTACAGATGGCAAGACAACCGTCGTTACGCGATACACTACAATAGAGAAATCCGCAACACTTTACTATACACGGAGCAGTCCAATGTTTCCAGATGCGATTGTCGTTGCCTCCGAGCCTCTTGATTATCGTGATACATCGTGGCAAATTTTTCCGCTCAATATGATGATGATCATCAATGAGCATCGAGAGTTCAGTATGGTGGCTATCCCGAATCCCTTCCTCAAAGATGGGCACTTGCCTACAGCGCGCCCTGTTACACTCAAGCTCTCGACGCCAACTGAAAACTAATCGCAGCAATTGCTTATGCAAGATGAGCAGGCTTCTCAGGCAGCAGCGTTTTCAGCCGATAAGTCGGGCGTGGTGTACGGTCGCCATGCTGTAGCTGAACTTTTAAAATCGCAGCCTGACCGCGTGGCTAAGGTCTATTTTCAAATCAATGCGCGTGATAAAAAGCTGCTCGAGATTTTGCTTACTGCAAAGCGCAACCGCATCTCTATCGGCAAAGCCAGCAACCAGAAACTCTCAGACCTTGCGCATACCAATAAGCATCAAGGTGTTGTCGCCATTACAAGCGACATTCAACTCTTAAATTTGGAAGATGTTCTCAATACACCTCGTGAAACACCTTTTCTTTTTCTCATTTTAGACTCGATTGAAGACCCGCAAAACTTAGGCGCTATCATTCGCACCGCGGAAGCCGTCGGTGTTGATTTGATTATTTTGCCCAAGGACAACACAGCACCAATTAACTCTACGGTGCACAAAACTTCTGCAGGTGCGGTTTCACATGCGCCTATTGCACGCGTAACAAACCTTGCACAAACGATTCGCATGCTTAAAGAACACAATGTGTGGGTCGTTGGCACAGATGTGCGGGCAACAAAAGATTACACCGAGTTTGATTACACCCTGAATGTGGCTATTGTGATTGGCTCAGAAGCTAAGGGTATGCGCCGCTTGGTAGGTGAAAGTTGCGATGATGTGGTGCGTCTGCCCATCGTCGGCAAAACTGAATCGCTCAACGCCAGTGTTGCAACGGGTATTATGCTGTATGAGGTACTCCGACAGCGTCGTCTCAAACTTCAACACAAGTAATTCATGCACACAACGCTTTTTTTGCTCTCTGGTGATGCTAAAACGATTCTCACGGCTCACGCTTTACCAGAAGACACCATTGTGCAGCCCTTCTCTGAAAGAGAACTCACGCAACCTTTGATGGTACGCAAGCGTTTTCTGCAGACAAAAGGACGGATTTTCTTTGGCACAAAGGTCTTGCACTTGCAACGCTATCGGCTCATGCTAAAACTGTTTTTATTTCTTTCAGGCAAGAGTCGGGCAGCCATTCTTGACGAGTCAGGCAAGCGTGAAAATTATTCACTTTTGCGCTTTATCTTTGTCGATATCTGGAAACTGTTAGTAGAAATCATTGCCAGCGCATTCATTGTGCTGAAAACGTACTTAGAACTGGAATCGCTGCAACGTGCAAAAAAAGTGTGAAGCCAATCAGCGATGCAGAAAAACACAATTTTGATGGATAACCTAACATCAACATCATCCGCAGAAGTTCTCAAATCGGGCGTACACGATTACTGGAATGCTCATCCATGCGGCACGAAATTCACCGATGCTGAGCCGGGCAGCAAAGCCTTCTACGATGAAGTTGAGCGCTACCGCTATGAAACGCAGCCATTTATGGAAGCGCTGTGTAAATTCAAGGCATTTAGAGGTAAAACACTCTTAGAAGTTGGCTGCGGACTGGGCACTGATCTCTTGCAATTTGCGCGCCATGGTGCACATGTAACTGGCATTGACCTTACTGAAGAGAGCATTGCACTGGCTAAGCAGCGATTTGAACTTTATGGCATTGAAGCAAATTTGCT